>JAILLS010000084.1 GCA_024693025.1 Succinivibrio sp.
CTCCTGTAAAAAAGGCTCCGGATGATACAAAGCTGCCCCGCTGAACGTATAGCTTCCGCCCAGGCACAGCTCTCCCTCTTTGGTGATGGCAAAATCTCCCTTCTGATTGTGCGCAGGATTCTCCACCATAAAGAGTAAAGCAAAGGCCCCCTTAAGTTCAGCTTTTACAAACTGACTGTAATCGGCATCAATAAAAGTATCCCCATTGACCACTAAAAATGGCTCTGTACCAAGCAGCGGCAGGGCCCTGATAATGCCGCCGGCTGTCTCAAGCCCCTCTGCGCCTTCCACAGAATGGCTGATTTTTACTCCATACTGCCTGCCATCGCCTAAGGCTGTCACAATCTGCTCGGAGAGATAGGCGCTGTTAACCACGATCTCCGTGATGCCGGCAGCTTTAAGCTTGAGAATATGCCACTCAATTAAAGGTCTGCCTCCTACCTTGATTAAAGGTTTGGGCGTGGTATCAGTCAATGGGCGGAGTCTTTCGCCGCGCCCTGCGGCTAAAATCATGGCACGCATGGTAGTTTTCCTTGAATTCTGTTGACGAGAAAATCATGCAGAAACTTAAACTCGGCGCTTTGCGCTGATTCAGCTAAGGCATAGTCTAAGACTCTTGGCAAATCACCAAGATAGGCGCTTTTGTGATCTCTAAGATGCAGGCGGCAAAAGATCCCTAACACCTTAAGATGCCGCTGCAGCGAACAGAGTCTGACGTACTCGACAAACTGTGCATACGCAAGCTGTGAATTCACAAGTCCCTGCTCCTGATAAAGCCTGTAGGCCCGCGCAAGCTCGCGTTCCACCAGACTCTCTGGCAGTTTTATATAGCAGTCATAGACAAGCGAGGCCAGATCATAGGTTAAAGGCCCTCTGACCATATCCTGAAAATCAATCACCGCAAGCTTATCCTGTGCTGCTACCATCAGATTGCGGGAATGATAGTCGCGATGCATGCACCCATAAGGCTGTTTTAAGATTCTGCTGACAAGCAGCGCAAACTGAGCCTTAAGCTGCGCCTCATCCTGCGCACTCAGAGTAAGATGCAGAGTTTTATCTAACAGCCACTCCGTGAAAATTCCAAGCTCCATCTGCATAAAATCTGTATCAAACTCAGGCAGAGTTAGGCCCTGACAGTTAGCTATAGCAGGCAGCAGGGTAACCGCCTGATCGTACCAGTACTCAGCACGCTCCCCTACTGCAACCTTAGCAAAGGTAGTGTCCCCTAAATCTGACAGAAGCAGATAGCCCTGGTCAAAATCACAGGCAAGCACCTGGGGAACTGCTATACCCTGCTCATAAAGTGCTTTAGCTATTGCCACAAACTCGTGATTTTTCTGAGTGCCAGGTGGAGCATCCACAGCTATCTGCCCTAATCCTGCCACCCTGAAATAACGCCTGAAACTGGCATCCCCATTTAACGGCAAAAGCGCAGCCTCGCTGGAGGTTGCGCTTTTAACAAAGGCCCTGAGACCTTCAAGTCTTAAATCCATATCCATTACTGTTTTACAAAATCCAAATCCCAAATCCCATGACCTAACGTGGTACCACGGGTTTCAAACTTAGTCAGAGGACGCCAGTCAGGTCTTGGAATAAAGCCGCCGTCCGCTGCAGTATTCGCAAAGCCCTGAGCCTGGCTCATGACTTCCAGCATTTGCTGAGCATACTCTTCCCAGTCTGTCGCAAGCCTTACATGACCACCCTGTTTGAGCAGAGGATAAATCAGACTGATGAACTCTGGATTGATTAAACGCCGTTTGTGATGACGTTTTTTAGGCCAGGGATCAGGAAAGAAAACCTGCACTACCTGCAGACTTTCAGGCATTATGCCCTGCTTTAACACTTCTATGGCATCGCATCTGATCAGCTTCACATTCGTAAGCTGATGACTCTCGATAAGTTTAAGACAGGCCCCAACCCCAGGCGGGTGAACCTCAATTCCCAGGAAATTGGACTCTGGATTGTTAAGCGCCATTTCAATAAAGCTCTTCCCCATGCCAAAGCCAATCTCCAGGACTACCGGAGCAGAATGCGGGAACAGAGCCTCTAAATCAAAAGGCTCAGCTCCCAGCTCAAGCAGATACTTAGGACCTAAGGTCTCTAAGGCCGCGAGCTGACTGTCGGTGATGCGTCCCTGTCTTATCACATAGGACTTAATCCGATGTTCTTGAGCTTGTTCTGTCACTGCTGCCTGCTCCTGTGCCCTATGCTAGATTAAACCCAGCTTCTGCATTTCGTTCTTGATTTCCTGACGTAAGCCTTCACTGATTGGCAGGACCGGCAGTCTGACATCTTCCTGGCATAAGCCTAACAGTGAAGCTGCGTACTTAACCGGACCAGGAGACGGCTCCTTGAACATCAGCTTATGCAGGCGCATCAGCTTATCCTGCAGCTCTCTTGCCTTGACAAACTCCTGCTTAGCACACAGAGCCTGCACTTCAGAGACCAGCTGCGGGGCAATATTGGCCGTTACGGAAATCACTCCCACACCGCCTGACACATCATAGGCTACCGCTGTAGAATCCTCACCTGACAGCCAGGTAAAGTCATCACGCTTGATAAGCTGTCTTTCAAGCCATGGACGCTCCAGATTGCCGGTAGCATCCTTAATGCCTGCAATGCGCGGCAGCTCTGCCATCTTAGCTAAGGTTTCAGGCAGAATATTGACCACGGCACGGCCTGGAATGTTATAGACGAAAATTGGCAGATTGGTCTCATCATGGAGCTTTTTAAAATGGGCATATAAGCCATCCTGATTCGGACGGTTGTAATAGCCTGCCACATGCAGCAGTCCGTCAGCCCCGGCCTTCTCGGCAGCCTGAGACAGATAGATTGCCTCTACAGGGTTGTTAGAGCCGGCACCGGCCATCACCGGAATACGATGCTTGGCTACCTCAACTACGGTTTTGACAACCTGAATATGCTCCTCATGAGTCAGAGTCGGGCACTCTCCGGTGGTCCCGGCCGGGACAATCGCATTGGTGCCCTTGGCGATATGCCATTCAACCATCTTCTCAAGTGCGGCTAAATCCAGTTTGCCATCCTTAAACGGGCTAACCAGAGCCACTAACGAACCATGAAACAGATGCATTGTTGTTCTCCTCAAGCTTAATCTTGTAAAGCTTAGTTATTTGGTCTTAAAGTCGGGAATAAGATCACATCACGAATGGTGTGTGAATTGGTAAAGAGCATCACGGTTCTGTCGATGCCGATACCCTCGCCTGCAGTCGGCGGGAGACCATGCTGCAGTGCGGTAATATAGTCTTCATCATAATACATGGCTTCATCATCGCCATGCTTCTTGGCCTCGGCCTGCATTCTGAAACGTGCCGCTTGATCATCAGGATCATTTAACTCCGAGAAGCCGTTGCCCATCTCTCTGCCGCCGATAAAGAACTCAAAGCGATCCGTAAAGGCCGGATTCTCATCATTTCTGCGGGCTAAAGGAGAGATTTCAGCTGGATAGCTGGTAATGAAGGTAGGCTGCTGCAGATGCTCTTCCACCAGTTCATCAAAGAGCGCGGCAATATAGTTGCCTAAGGTCCAGGATGGCAGCATCTCAACATGCAGCTTTTCACACAGAGCGCGGCACTTACCCTCATCCTCAAGATCTGCAAGCGTAATGCCATTGCCATATTTGACAATGGATTCCTTCATGGTCAGACGGTCAAAAGGCTTGGCAAAGTCAAGATCAAAGCCTTCCTCACCTTCCTTGCCATAGTGCAGCTTGGTGCTGCCCAAGACCGCCAGAGACATCTTGCGGTAGAGATCCTCGGTCAGATCGATAAGATCATGATAGTCATGATAGGCCATATAGAATTCGATCATGGTGAATTCAGGATTATGTCTGACATCAATGCCTTCATTGCGGAAATTACGGTTAATTTCATAAACCCGCTCAAAACCTCCTACCACCAGACGCTTTAAGTAAAGCTCAGGAGCAATACGCAGATACATGTCAAGATCCAGGGCATTATGATGAGTAATAAACGGCTTGGCATTGGCACCGCCCGGAATAACGTGCATCATCGGAGTCTCGACCTCCATGAAGCGCTGCTCGTCCATATAGTGGCGAATGAAGCTGATAATCTTGGTGCGCATCTCAAAGGTTCTGCGCGAGCTCTCATTGGCCACCAGATCAAGATAACGCTGTCTGCAGCGCATTTCCTGATCGGTAAGTCCCTTGAACTTTTCAGGCAGCGGTCTTAAGGCTTTAACCAGCAGACGCAGGGCACTGACATGCAGAGTAAGTTCGCCGGTTTTTGTCTTGAAGGCAAAACCGGTGACTCCGATAATATCGCCTAAATCAAGCTTCTTGAATACTTCCTGATAGACGCCCTCAGGCAGAGAATCGCGTGCCACATAGAGCTGAATCTTGCCGCCCATATCCTGAATCGTAGCAAAGGAGGCCTTGCCCATCACTCTTTTGGCCATCACCCGGCCGGCAATCGTAAAGGTCGGTTTCTCACTTTCAAGCTGTTCTGCCTCAAGCTGTTCACATTTCTCTCTGATATCAGAGCTTAGGGCATCACGTCTGAAATCATTCGGATAGGCCTGCCCCTGCTCACGCAAGGCATTAAGCTTGCTGCGCATATCCGCCATGACATTATTTAAATTTTCTACACTCGGATCCTGAAGATTACTCATAACACCTTCCTAAATGCCAGACTTCAAGCTGGCTTCAATAAATTCATCCAAATCACCATTGAGAACCTTCTGGGTATCTCGATTCTCCACGCCGGTCCTTAAATCCTTGATTCTGGCATCATCCAGAACATAAGAGCGGATCTGACTGCCCCAGCCGATATCGGACTTGCTGTCTTCCTCTGCCTGCTGAGCCTGCTGACGCTTGGAGAGTTCCAAATTGTACAGTTTGGCTCTCAGCTGCTTCATGGCCTGATCCCGGTTCTGAAACTGCGAGCGCTCATTCTGGCAGGTCACCACGATACCGGTCGGCTGATGAGTGATTCTCACCGCTGATTCAGTTTTGTTCACGTGCTGTCCGCCAGCTCCCGAGGACCGATAGACATCGACCTTTAAATCCGCAGGATTGATTTCAATCTCGATATTGTCATCCACTTCAGGATAGACATACGCAGAGCAGAAAGAGGTATGCCGCCGATTATTGCTGTCAAAAGGCGACTTGCGCACCAGACGATGCACACCGGTCTCAGTTCGCAGCCAGCCGTAGGCATATTCACCCTCAAAGCGCAGAGTCGCAGATTTAATCCCTGCCACCTCGCCTTCAGACTCTTCAGTGATCACCACCTTAAAGCCATGCTTCTCACCAAACTTGATATACATGCGCATGACCATTTCAGCCCAGTCCTGTGCTTCTGTGCCGCCGGAACCTGACTGAATATCCATATAGCAGGGAGAATTATCTGAGCTTCTTGAGAACATGCGTTCAAACTCAAGCTTGTCAAGCTCATGCTCAAGCCCTTCACATTCTAGCTGCGCTTCCTGTCTGAGACTCTCATCGCCTTCTTCACTGGCCATTTCTTCCAGTGTCAGCACATCTTCAAAGCCCTGCTCAAGATGCTTGAAGCGCTCCACTACAGAGCTTAGGCTCTGCCGCTTGCGCCCAAGTTCCTGAGCCTTGTCTGGACTTTCCCATAAGGATGAGTCCTCAAGCAGCAGATTGACTTCCTCAAGCTGCTCTATCTTCCCTTCGAGGTCAAAGATACCCCCTCAGCGAAGCTGTCCGCTCTTTGAGTGAGGCAATTCTCTCAGTCAGTGAAATGGTCTCTTGCATGATCTGTCCTCAAGTATTTGAACCGTTCATTATACCGAAAAGTCAGCATTCTGTGCTGTTTCAGTTAAATTCAACGCTCACTCTCGGCATGATGCGGCACACGAGCTCATACGGAATAGTGCCGCAGGCCTCCGCAATCTGCTCTACCGGCAGATCCTTGCCCCAGAGCACCACTTCATCGCCCACCTTGTCCTGACTGTCTTTACCTAAGTCAACAAACATCATGTCCATGCAGACATGTCCTGCAGTCGGCACGCGGCGTCCATTGACCAGGACTGGAGTTCCATTAGGCGCAGTACGCGGATAACCATCGCCATAGCCGGCCGCCACAATACCTAAAGTGGTATCTTCCCTGGCCACAAATGCTGCACCATAACCGACCTTATCCCCGGCCTTAAGCTTGTGAATGGCAATCAGCGAAGATTTTAAAGTCATCACCGGCGTCAGACCTAAATCCTGTCCGCTAAGATTTGCAAAAGGAGAGATCCCGTACATGATGATGCCAGGTCTGACCCATTCAGTATGGGATTTTGGCCAGCGGTAGATCCCCGCTGAGTTTGCCAGACAGCAGGTACCGGTAAAATTAAGGCTCTCCTTGATCTTATAGAAAAACTCGATCTGCTCAAGATTGTACTGCTCCTCACTAGGGGTATCCGCCACACTTAAGTGCGAGATGAGCCCCAGAGGCTTGCGTACCTGAGGGCAGCGCTCCAGGCGCTCTTTGATGGTCTGAATTTCCTTGGGATCGTGCGAGCCTAAGCGGTGCATACCGACATCAATTTTCAGCCAGACATGAATAGGCTTGGTGATGTTAGACCGCTCAATAGCCTCCACCTGCTCCAGATCATGCACCGCGGTATAGAGATCATAGGTGGAGATATCCTCCACATCCTCATCATTATAGAAGCCTTCAAGCAGCACAATCGGCTTGGTTACTCCGGAGGTGCGCAGACTTAAGGCCTCCGATATTCTTGAGACGGCAAAAGCATCCGCTTCATCGGTCAGAGCAGAAGAAATAGGATACAGACCATGTCCATAGGCATTAGCCTTCACTACTGCAATTAGCTTGGCCTTAGGAACCTTGGTTCTGATCTGACGTACATTGTTCTTTAAGGCTGTGGTATCAATATATGCCGTTACGGCTTTCATTTAAGATGTCCTTGTTATCTTGCAAAAGTTCAAAACCTGCATAAGCTGGCTATTTTACTCTCACTTACAGCTAAATTGGCTAGTTATACTCAGGCAGAGGAGGCAGCTCAGGATCTGCATCAGGATTCTGGGCATCATAAAAGGCCGTATACGCTCCCTGAAACAGCAGCGGAATATCCCCTGTTCCGCCATGTCTGTTTTTACTGACAATCAGAGTGGCCTTGTTATCATCTAAGGTATAGCTTTCGTCTTCTTTTTTCTTTGATTTCACATTACGATCGATAAACAGAATAACATCAGCATCCTGTTCAAGAGAGCCTGACTCACGCAGATCTGAGTTAACCGGGCGATGGTCTCGACGTCCTTCCACCTCACGGTTTAGCTGGGAGAGGGCCATAATCGGCACATCCAGCTCCTTAGCCAGAGCCTTGAGCGAACGGGAGATTTCACCAACCTCCAAAGAGCG
>JAILLS010000097.1 GCA_024693025.1 Succinivibrio sp.
GTGCTCTATCCTGAGGATGTCTATACTCAGGAGGACATTCAGCATCGGGCCCAGAGTGACAACCTTGAGGAGGATGATATTTCCGTGCTCATTCAGGAGGTTGTGGTAGGCTAAGACCTGCCGTGACTTAATGCTGTGGAGTAGGACTACTCGCCATGAAAAAGGTCTCCCTACTCTTATGATAGCGGAGACCTGTTGCGGTCAGCTGCGCTCTTTAAGCTGTCAATTGTTGGCAGAAAGTTTTTTAGAGCCAGAAGTCTGTGCGGCACTCTTAGATAAAAAGTCCGCAATGGCTGCCCTTACGACCTCAAAATTATCGAGAAAAGCGGTATGCCAGGCATGCGGCACCACGCAGAGTCTCGAATTTTGCAGCAGCTGATGAGCTTCAAGCACAGTTTTTACCGGGGCATGATCATCCTCATCGCCTACGATTAACAGGACGGGTGCCAAAATGCTGCCAAAGAGTTCAGCTCCAACCTCCATCTGACTCCAGAAGCGCATATAGGCGCTGGCAAACTCCTGCCAGCGTTCAGGCTCCGGTCTGATCTTTAGCTGCTGTTGTACAAAGCGGCTGTCAATTTTTTCAAGCTCATCAAGGTTAAGCTCTCCGCTAAAGAAGCCTTTGCGGAGGGTGCCGGCTCCAATGGCAATGACTCTGTCGACCTTATCAGGATACAGGGAGGCAAACTTCAAGGCCGTATAGGCACCATCACTAAAGCCCACAAGAATTGCTTTGTCTGTTCCCATCTGCCTGAAGACTGCCAGCACATCCTCGGCCTTGCCTTCAAAGGTCAGCGCGGAGTGACCGATTTGTGAGCGGCCATGTCCGCGGCTTGAGAGTACGATGACCTGATGCTGTGCTCTCAGATAATCGATAAGTGCTCCCATTTCAAAAGGGGTGCCGACTCCACCGCCATGCAGCACGTAAACAGGTGAGCCTTCACCGTAGACTTCATAATAGAGTTTGGCATCCTCTGCAGTCACGTAATGTCCTTGCTCTGGATTGTTGCCATAGGGTATGGAGGAAGGAGCGGCTTTACTGCCCTGCGTAAAATAGCACAGCTCTGAAGCAAGGCCTGAGAGCGGACAGGCTGTCAGGAGGCAGGCAAGCAGCAAGCCGCTGCTATAAAACTGCCTAAATAAGTTCAGTAATCTCATATCAAAGTCCTGGTGAAAAGTGTTTTTAGACCTTTGAAAGTATAGAAAAGATCAGGGGATTTTTGAAATGAATTTATGCTATTATCTATAACTAATAGTTATAGATTTTTAGAGTACTTGATAAGTCATGAATTTTTCGCAGTTAGAATGCTTTGTGAGCCTTTCACGCACGCTTAATTTTGTTCAGACCGCAGAGCAGCTGGGGATCTCGCAGCCTGCAGTATCCAAACAGCTTAAAGCTCTTGAAGATGAGCTTAACACTACGCTGTTTAAGCGCACCTCTCGCTCAGTAGTCATCACGGCAGCAGGGGAGGAGTATTTAAAGTCAGCCTCAGAGCTGCTGCGGCTTTATTATTCCTCAAAGGAGCAGCTGCAGACTTTTGCGAGCAGCAAGAAGCATCAGATCCGCATCGGTTATGCTGATCCCAACGTCCTGTCGCTGTTAGAGCATCTGCTGTCAAAGCTTGCCGCCGCGTTTGATGCGGATAAGCTTCATCCGGAATTTATTCATGATCAGACCGATGCCAATCTCAGCCGCCTGCAGAAATCTCAGCTTGATCTGATCATCGGCATGAAAGATGCGAAGTTTGAGGACAGTGAAATTATCTTCAGAAAACTGAATGAGAATTATTTTAAATGTGTGCTGCCACAGAATCATCCTCTGACAGAGCGCCTGAGGTTGTCACAGCACCCTGAAGAGATCTCCACACAAAACTTATGGCCATACCGTCAGGTTTTAGCTATTCCGCCTTATCTGTTAAAGCATTTCTACTCGCGCGGCCCGCGCCTTCTTCCGGTCAATGAGAGTCTTGACAATCTCATGTGTAGCAGTACGGCGGAGGCTTATGCTCTGGTGGAGGCAGGTTTTGGCTATGCCATGATCCCGGATTTCCTTATCAGAACAGACGCTAAGGTTCTGACGGTAAGATGGAAGGAATCACCGCATGCTCCTTTTGGCATTTACTATCAGACTCTCAGGGAGCAGAATCCGCAGCTTAAGTTTTTTATCTCTCTTATCAGAGAGTATTTTGCCGCACACGCTGACTAGGCTTTATCCCTAAGACCCAAAACGCATAAAAAAATGGATGAC
>JAILLS010000111.1 GCA_024693025.1 Succinivibrio sp.
GAGCTGCTTAGTATCTTCAGTACCTGTCGGTATGCAGTGAGGCTCGGTACTCTTCTGCTGTTGTTTCTGTTCAATATACAATCGAGCCTGATCAATTAATGTCTGAGGTAGGCCTGCTAGCTTACCTACTTCAGTCGCATAGGAATAACTCTGACTGCCGGGATTGACGGTGTATTGGAAAATTATCTTATGCTGGTACTCAGTTGCCTTAAAGCAGACATTGCGTACTGATTTATAGCGTGTTTCTAAAGCAGCAATTTCAGGATAATGAGTGGAGAACAGGGTAAAGCAGTTGATATGCTGACAGAGGTATTGCGCAATGGCCAAGGCCAGTGCAGAGCCCTCAACCACACTCGTTCCTCTGCCTACTTCATCCATCAGTACCAGACTGCGCGAGGTGGCATTACTGATGATGGAGGCAGCCTCTTCCATTTCAACCATAAAGGTCGAGCGCCCTGAGACGAGATCGTCTGAGGCACCGATGCGGGTGAAAATCCTATCCAGATCGCCAATCAGGGCCTGTTTGGCTGGCACAAAAGAGCCGATTCTGGCCATGATGGCTATCAGCGCCGCTTGCCGCATATAGGTGGATTTACCGCCCATGTTAGGACCGGTGATCACCAGCATATGTTCATTTTTAAGGATCAAATCGTTAGGGATAAAAGGCTTAGAGGAGAGCTGTTCAATGACAGGATGGCGTCCTGCCTCTATCTGCAGGATACTATCTTCACTCAGCTGCGGTTTAACAAAATGATATTGCAGGGCAGCCTTAGCAAAGGAATGCCATACATCCAGCAGCGCCAGATTAAAGGCCAGATCGCGCAGGGTAGGCAGTGCACTCTGCAGTCTTAAGATTATTTCCTCAAACAGGCTCTTTTCAAGAGCTAACGCACGGTCTTTGGCGCTGAGAGTCTGCTCTTCAAGCTCTTTGAGCTCAGGTGTGATATAGCGTTCATTGTTTTTGAGCGTCTGACGTCTCTGATAATAGGCAGGTACATGCTCTGACTGACTGCGGGGCACTTCAATGTAAAAGCCATGTACCGAGTTGAAGTCCACTTTAAGCGTTGCTATTCCGGTCTGCTTTTTTTCACGCTCGGCAATCTCTTCTAGGAGTTTAGAGGAGCCATGCATCAGCTCGCGCAGCTTATCTAGCTGCTCGTTATAGTGAGGAGCAATGACATTGCCATCACGTAAAAAGGTGGAGGGTTCCTCTAAGATTGCCTGCTGCAACAGCTCAAGAATGGACGTATTTTCATTAAGCTCAGATGCCAGCTCCTGCAGATTGTCAAAGCCGCTGGCATTGAGCAGAGCTTTAAGCTTGGGCACTAAGGATAGGGCATCACGCAGGACGGCTAAATCCTTAGGTTTGCCAAGCTGCAGGCCAATGCGTGCCGTGATCCTCTCCACATCGCCAACTTTGGCAAGCTGCGCGCTTAGAGCATCAAGGTCGATTTTGGTGAGAGATTCGACTAATTTAAGCCGTGCTCTTAAGATCTGATTATTGCGCTGAGGTTCAAGCAGAATATGTTTGAGTCTGCGGCTTCCCATAGGGGTACTGGTCAAATCTAAGACAGAGAGCAGCGAGCCCTTCTTTTCACCGCGCAGAGATGTAAGCAGCTCAAGATTGCGCTGTGCGACCTTGTCGATGATCACGGCAGCACTTTTATCATCGCGGGAGATAGAGGTTACATGCTCAAGCGGTACCTTCTGGGTGTTTTTAACATAACTGAGCAGGGCGCCTGCGGCACAGATCCCGCTTTCAAAATCCTCCAGATCAAAGCCAAACAGACTCTGGGTGGCAAACTGAGTACATAGCTGGTGATAGCAGTCCTTAAATTCAAAGGACCATTTCGGCAGGGCCTTCTGACAGCTGATCTCCGCAAAATCCTGCCGGGCCTGTTTTGCCTGCTGCTCCGGAACCAGCAGTTCCACCGGCGAGATTTTATCTATATAGAGCTTTAGCGAGTTTAGATCGGAGGCCTCGGCTGCTTTAAAGGTTCCTGAGCTCAGACTCAGATAGGCACAGCCGAAGTTTTTTCTGCCCTGATAGAGCGCGGCT
>JAILLS010000114.1 GCA_024693025.1 Succinivibrio sp.
TTTAAGGTACGCTCAGGATCATCGTCTGGTAAATCTGAAAGATCCATATGTTTTTTGGAGGTCTTGACCATCTGAATCTGAGTCTGTGACGGCAGCTCACGTACATGTGCCTGCTGCTGCAGCGCCAGCTTGAAGTCAAGATCACGAGCTTTGTAACCTGGGGTATCGGCATTCGCCAGATTGCCTGCTAATACCTCGGATCTTTTGTTACGCACCAGCATGGTATGCTGATGGATGCCAAAAGCTTTATCAAAGGTGATACCCATATACACTCCCTGTCAAAAAACCAACTGATCTAAGTTATATCTAAAGATATGCTTAAACTGTGCCAGTTTATAAAAAGAGGAGAGATAGGCGGCCGCTGCGGGCTCTAAGACAGTCTGACCTGCCAGAGCAGGTCAGATTTTTATTTAGAATTTGCTGGGTTTGAGACGATAGATGAGGCCCGGATTGCAGCGGATCATCTCATATTTATCCGTCACTCCCACCAGGGATTCCGAGGAGCCCAAGATCAGATAGCCGCGCGGATTCAGACACATGGTCAGCTTGCGCAGAATGTCTGCTTTTACGTCATTGGAGAAGTAGATCAGCACGTTGCGGCAGAAGATCACATCAAACTTACCCATCAGAGCATAGGAGCCTAACAGGTTCATCGGTCTGAACTCCACCATACTCTTGATGCGCAGATCCACCTTCATCTGATTGGGCTTGCCCGTAGGCTTGAAGAACTTAGCCCGTCTTTCAGGAGACAGACCGCGGGAGAGCGCATGGGTGTCATACACGCCCTTCTTGCAGTGAGCGAGCATTTCAGGCGACAGATCGGTACCCACAATCTTGGCTTTGTTCGGATCGATATGCACCATATGCGTCATGCTTTCCTGAATGACCATGGCAATAGAATAAGGTTCCTGACCTGAGGAGCAGGCGGCTGACCAGATGCGCACCTCATAGCCCTTACCCTTCATGGCAAGCTCAGGCAGAATCGTGTTCTGCAGCGCAAGATATGGATAGGTATCACGGAACCACAGGGTCTCATTGGTGGTCATCGCATCGACGACCTCTTCCTGACAGGCATTATTAGGACGATCTTCAAGAGCCAGATTGATGAGATCATCCACCGTCTCCACCCGATACTTAGGCAGCAGGGTAGACAGACGGCTGTTCACCAGATAGCGCTTGGAGTTGCCGAGCACAATACCTACCTTCTCCTCAATGAAGGCTGAGAACCGGCGATACTGTACATCCGACACATCCTTGCTCTGCTTACCGCCGGAACCTGAGGATCTGGTCGGTACCACATCAGGATTGCGTGAAGTCGACTTGACCGCAGTGGTATTAGAGGTCAGTCCGGACACATGCGGCGCCGGACGCGGCGTAGTGTGGGTAAGACCGGCATGCGGCGTACTTAACGCGCCCGTGGCTGTCGGGGTGACAGGACGCGGCGGCACGTGAGGAGTTACACTCGGAGTCGTATGCAGCGGCGAGGTCGTGCCCACGGCTGGACGCGTGCTTAAACCTGAGCCTGCCTGCGTGCTGCCAGTCCTGAGCGGAGGAGTGGTATGGGCAAGCGGAGGCGTATGCGACAGCGGCGCTGTATGTGTTAAAGGTGTTGTATGCGTAAGCGGAGTACCCGAAGTACTCTTGTTCAGCACAGAACTGCGCTGCGTAAGACTGCCCGCACCAGCTGTAGTGTGCAGCGGAGCTGCTGTGGTTTTGGCGGCTCCTGAAGTAAAGCTTGAGGTATGCACAGGTGTATGCGCCGCAAGCGGAGGCTTGCGGGCAGCTAAGGTCGAGGCCGATCCCTGTGCGGCAGAAGAGCTCGGCCTAAGTTTGGCCGTAGCACTTGAACTATTAAGAATCTGCGGGCTCTTCAGTCCACCGGTCAAAGGTCTGCTCGAACTTAAGGGAGGCTTACTGCTGCTTAACGCAGGCGGGCTCTCTCTCTTGCTTTCGTACTCAGTCTCAGGTGCCTGATCCTGCTCCTGATCCTTTTTACCTTTTCCAAAAAAAGAAAATATCATATTAAATCTTCTCAAAAGACCCTGTTTAAGGTCTGCTTGCTGCTCAGCCTTATTAGCTCAGAATGCTGTTTCACCCGTCTTAGGCCAAGTCTTATGCGCTGCCACAGTAGTAGAACGCCACAGTATAATCAGGTAGCTAATTTCTCTGGTGAGGCTTGATGCTCTAAGCTAGCCACTTCTGAGCTTAAGCTGTGTCCTACGCCGGTTTACTCCAAATTAGTTAATTTACGCTGTACCATTGTGTTTGCTCAGGACCCTGCCACCTTGAGGCCCGGTCCTTAAGAATTGTATAGTAAAATTATAGCCTTGTTTGCTTAATTTTTATAGGCTATATGAGTGCATTAAGATCACAAATGACGGAGATGCGCTCTCCGTCATAGTTCTGAATTATTTCTTATCAGGCATCTTGCTCATGATGGCATCAGCACCCGAGACGCCGGAATTAACCACTTCCACCGCACGTCTGACGGCACGGGCCAATTCATCAGGATTGAATTTTGGAATAAAGTCGTTGGCACCGACCTTACTGATCATGCCGAGGTTAAACACGCCGGACAGAGAAGTATGCAGAATCACATAGAGCTGCTTGAGCAGAGGATCCTGACGGATGGTGGCGCATAAGGTATAGCCGTCCATCTCTGGCATTTCCACGTCGGAGATCACGAGGCTGATTTCATCGGTAACATTACCCTTGCTCGAGAGCTCACGCAGATGCATTAAGGCTTCCTTACCATCATGGCACTGTACCACCTCAAGGCCCATGGTCTGAATCGTGTTGACCACCTGACTTAAAGCCACCTTAGAGTCATCAGCCACCAGCACCTTCTTGAATTTGGTACCCTTGATCATCTCACCGATAGATTCGGCCACCTTGGTCTCTTCTTCTGACAGATCTGAGCGCAATGGCGAAATTTCATTGAGGATCTTTTCTACGTCCAGAATCTCCACCAGTTCATTGTCAATCTCAGTTACAGCTGTCATGTAGTTGGAATGACCAGCACCCTTTGGAGGAGGCATGATCTTATCCCAGTTCATGTTCAGAATACGTTCTACTCCTGATACCAGGAAGGCATGTGTAGAACGGTTATACTCAGCAATAACCATAAAGGCCTTTTCAATATCCTGAGTAGGATGTCCGCCGATGGCATACGCAAGATCAATCACTGAAATGGTCTTGCCGCGGATATGAGCCACACCGACCACAAACTTCTGCAGCTTAGGCATAATAGTCAGATGAGGACAAGGCAGGACCTCACGCACCTTAAACACGTTGATACCATACCGCTGTCTTAAACCTGACAATCTGAACAGCAGAAGTTCCATGCGGTTCTGACCGACAATTTCAGTCAACTCATTGACCGAATCCATTACACCTAACATCTTATTTCCCCTTATTTTTTACCGGGATATTATCATATCACCATTTTAATTTCGGCAGACTGCACCCTAAAATTTAGCGCTGCACCTACTGATAATGATGGAGTCTAACTCTCTTTATACTATTTTTTGCTAGTAGAAGACTTTAATATACTTCGCAAAACTTGATTAAAGTCAGGTATTTTTCTTGCATATGAGACTTAAGTGCAAAAATGCAGTCAAAAATAGCTAAAATTAAACTGTTCAAGCAAGGAGATCTGCAGTGAAGAAAGTTTTTCTACTAGCTACCCTCATTTACCTAACTCTGCCGCTAAGTTTAATGCCAAATGCCGCTGCATCTCAAGCAGAAGTTAATTTTCTCAGGCATGTGGCCGAGCAGTATATCATTGCGCAGTTTCCCAAAAGACCGGATGACGATCGCAAAATCGAAGTCAGGGCCTCCAAGCTTGACGGCTCACGCAATTACGGAGGACGCTGCGAGGGCTATCTGACCGCTGAGCTGCAGGGCGAAGAACTGAAAAACTCCAATATTGTCAAAATCTCCTGCACCAGGCCTAAGAACGGGTATACCCTGCTCGTGCCGGTCAGCGTCAAAATTCTGCGCCCGGCGCTGGTTGCCGTACAGAATATTCCGCACGGCACCATGATTACCGATGAGCTGCTCACGGAAACCTATCTGCCTGAGCATGAGCATCAGGCAGGATCGGTCGGACTGCGCAGTCAGGTGGTGGGCAGCAAGGTCAAAAAGGATATCAAGGCAGGCGAGCAGATTAAGCTTAACAGCTTCTGCCTGGTCTGCAAGGGAGATCAGGTCAACCTTATCGCCGAGAAGGGCAATCTGAGCCTTAAGGCTGCAGGCTTTGCCCTCACGGACGGCAATTATGGAGATGCCATTCAGGTGCGTAATGCTAAATCCAAGAAAATCGTGCAGGCAGTGGTCAGATCCCCAACTGAGGTGCAGGTCGTATTTTAATAAAAAAATCGACTTACTTTAAATTCAGTTCTGCCGGCCTGATTTTCTGGCCCAAAAGCAGGAATGCTCTCAATGAAGGTCTGCTTCTCTCTTAATAGACAGTATTTTCAAGACGATATTTTTTTGATAAACTTTTCTATACAGCTGCCGTTAATATAGATGAGAGTAAAATGTTTTACTCAGTTAAAAAAAATATTTAAATTAACTTGATTTTCTTAACCATTTTTATTAAAAAAAATACTTAAGAAAAAATTTTAAATACCGTTAATAAATTAAACGCCGATGAAGTTTCACTAAAATAAGAAACTGAAGGTATCATGAGAGAAAACAATTTCAGAGGGCAACAATATGGCAATCGATGCACTGCAAAATCAGCAACAGCAGCAGCTGCAACAGACAAGTATTGCCACTGCCTCAAACAAGGCGGCAAATACTAAAGCAGCAGCCACGCAGAACCAGTCAGCAAATGTGATGCAAGCAGCCACAGCAAGTAGAGCTGATTCCGTCTCATTTACTAACGTAGCAAAAACTTTAGCTTCGGCAACGAACAAGGCTCGCAACTCTTCGGGTATTGATCAGGCGAAGGTTGATAAGATTAAAAACGCCATCAAGGATGGCTCCTATAAGATTGATTATCAGTCTGTAGCAAACAAACTTGTCGAGTCAGAGAGTTCCTTAAATTCGCTGCTGGCATAACAGATTTAATCTAAAGCAGCAGGAGTCTTTAGATAAATAGTGGGGCATGATGAAGATCATGCCTCATTTGCTGTTTCTGCAGACCAAACTCTAAAGCGTAATACCTCAATCAAGATCCACAAGCAATCCTCAACCAGCCGTACGGCAAGTCGAAAACCGGTTAAAACTCATCTTAGGAACAGTCAGGATGGTGCCCAGAGAGGGAATCGAACCCCCGACACGGGGATTTTCAATCCCCTGCTCTACCTACTGAGCTATCTGGACATAGATGCGATCTGGTGCCGAAGGTGGGACTCGAACCCACACACTATCACTAGCGGCGGATTTTGAATCCGCTGCGTCTACCAATTCCGCCACTTCGGCAAGTGAATCGGCATTATAAAGGGCAAATCAATGCTTGTAAAGCACTAATTCAAAAAATTTTGTCTAAACCTTGCGCTTTAACAGGAAGACGGCCAGGATGCCGAAGATCACCGTCGCGCTGCTGGCTCCAAGCAGCGGAGGTATGCCATAGACTAAGGAGAACGGCACAACAATCTGATTGAGCACATAATAGCCAAAGCCCAGCGAAATACCCGCCAGAATACGCGTGCCCATATGCATGGAGCGCAGCGGACCAAATACGGTGGAGAGTGCCAGCATCAGCATCACCACATCCGACAGCGGACTCATCAGCTTGTTGTAGAGCTGCAGCTTGTAGCGTGAGGCATCCTGCTTGTTGTCATTAAGATAACTGATATAGTCGATAAGCCCCTTGATAGTCAGGACATTGGCCGGATTATTGCCTACCACATTGACGCGATCCGGATTCAGATTCAGCTTCCAGATCTGCTGCTTGTCAAATTCAACCTCCACCCCGTTCTTGCGATAATGCCTGACCGTCACATCCTCCATCCGCCAGTTGCGTCCCTGATAGGTGGCAGATTTGGCCCGGTACTCGCGGATGAGCTTATTATCCTCGACGTCATAGCGCACGATGTTATGCAGACTGCCATCTGAGAGCGCACTCTGGATCCCGATAAAGGAATTGCCTTCACGCAGCCAGATACCGGATTTGGACACGGTGATCTTGTTGCCGGAGGATACCTCAGTCAGGCGCGCTTCAGCACGGGTTTCCAGAGTAGGCACGATAAACTCGCCGATAGCCATGATGATCAGAATAAAGGGAATGAGACTCTTAAGCGCAATCAGCGCAATATTGAGGCGGGACAGGCCTACTGACTGCATCACGATAATCTCGGAGTTACGCGCCATCAGTCCGAGCGAGATCACGGCGCCTAGCAGCACCGAGACCGGGAAGAACATGACCATAAAGCCTGGCAGGAAATGGATGAGATAATAGAAGACAAACCAGAAATCCACGTCACCGCGTCCGATATAGCGGGTCTTGTCGATAAAGGTTATCAGCCCGGTCAACAGGGTCAGGCAGATAGAGAGGATCAGGACCATCACAATAAAATTTCTGCCGAGGTATCTGTCTAAAATGCCATACATCGCTTCAGTTATCTCCACACCTAATATAGATACATTCTAATGCAAAAAAAAGGTAGCAGGAAGTCCTACTACCTAGGTTACTGACCGAGAGGAGCTTATTTGAATAAAGCTTTGAGCGCAGGCTTGTACATTGGCGAGAGCAGACTGACAAAAGCCAGCACCAGAAATACGCAGCAGATCGGATTGGTCACGAAAATACTCAGAGAACCATCTGACATCAGCAGTGAACCGGTAAAATTCTGCTCGGCAAGTGAGCCTAAGATAATGCCGATGATCACCCCCGGCACGCCCATATCAAACTTATGCATGAAATACCCGACAAAGCCGGCTGCCAGCATGACAAAGACATCCGGTACCGAATTATTGTAGGAATAGGTACCGATAATCGCCATCACCACAATGATCGGCAGCAGGAATTTAATCGGCACATTGGTAACCCTGGCAAACACCTTGATTAAGGAAAAGCCCATCGCACCCATCACGAGATTAGCAAACATCAGGGCAATGAAAATCATGTAGACGTCAAGAGCATTGTTCACAAAGAGCAGCGGGCCAGGCTGAATACCATGCACCATCAGCGCCCCTAGAATAATGGCGGTAGCGCCGTCACCAGGAATACCCAGAGTGAGCACCGGAATAAAGGCGCCGCCCACAATGGAATTGTTGCCTGACTCAGAGGCGGCAATCCCGCGCGGATCGCCCTTGCCGAACTGGGATTTATCCTTGGCCCAGGTTTTGGCCTGGTTATAGCAGATCCAGGAGCTGATATCACCGCCGGTACCAGGCACGCAGCCGATGAAGGTACCGATCATGGAAGAACGCACCAGCGTAGGCAGGGTCAGCTTTAGATCGGCAAAGGACGGCAGCACGCTGTCGATCCTGATCTCATTGCGTCCCTGCTCCTTGCCGTAATTGTCTTCAACATTGATAAAGACCTGGGTTAACGCGAACATGCCTATCAGAATCGGCATAAAGGATACGCCGCCTGACAGATAGAGGGTGCCGAAGGTAAAACGCTCCATGCCGCTCATGGCATCAAGACCAATCGTGGCAATCCACAGACCTACCACACAGCCCATCACGCCCTTTAAAATAGAGCCGGGAGAGACTGAGGTAATCATACTGATGCCAAAGATCGCCAGCGCAAAGTACTCAGGCTTGGAGAACTGCAGCGCAACGCTGGCAAGCAGCGGGGCAAACAGGATCAGGCAGACGGTGGAGAAGACACCGCCAAAGGTTGAGGCGGTAGTCGAAACCGCGAGAGCTCTGCCCGGCTGCTTATTGTGGATAGCCATCGGATAGCCATCCATGGTGGTGGCAGCAGAGGCTGGTGTTCCAGGAGTACGCAGCAGAATAGCCGTTATCGAGCCGCCATAAATGGCGCCGCAGTAAAGTCCCAGGAGCATCACAATACCGCTGATGCCGCCTACAGAAAAGGTGACCGGGAAGAGCAGCGCAAGTCCCATATTGACTGACAGACCCGGCATGGCACCGATAAAGATACCCACCGCTGTGCCAATCACCAGAAAAAACAGATTCTGCAGGGTGCAGATTTGAGTAAAAGCATCTAATACGACTTCCATCTTCTTTTACTCCATGAAAATCGGCAGCGGCAGAGCAATATGCAGCAGCATGCCGAACAGAATATAGATAAAGGCCAGAAACACCAGGGTGACCCCCAGGATCTGCTTGAAATTATCTGCCCCCAGACGGTACATGGCGCAGATTAAAAACAGTGCCGTAGCAAGATAAAAACCGGTAATAAAGATTAAAACGGCATAGAGGAGCACAATCCCCATCATCTGATAGGCGCTCAGATTCGCGGCTGTACTCAGTAAAATCTCTTGAGCTGAATATTCAGCACTGTGCTTTAAGGTATCTAAAAGCAGCAGCACAGCGACTGCTAATAGAGAAACACCCAGAATAAAGGGCCAGAAGCCAGGTCCCGGCCCGTATTCAGTCATTGCAATTCCGTATCCATATGCGGTTGCCGCGATCGCGGAGCCTGTCACGGCGCTAAGTCCTACGACCAACAAGTTGCAGTTTTTCAAATTTGCCATGTTCCCTCCTTAGTTGCGGCAACCTTGCTTATGGATAATCAGTTATTTGCCTTCTTTTGCGATCTTAGCTAAGAACTCTGCATACATAGCATCGTCCACTTCCATCATCTTGTTGGCATCCTCGCCGACGATGCTGGTAGGATCGATACCCTGCTTTAAGAAATAGTCCACAAACTCAGGAGTATTGGAGACTTTCTTGGCAGAAGCGCGCAGCACGTCCAGCACTTCCTTTGGAGTGCCCTTAGGAGCGACCAGGGTTGCCCAGGCGCGGATAGCAATATCAAAGCCTAATTCCTTGAAGGTTGGCACATCCGGGAACATCTTGGTTCTGGTATCAGCCATCACAGCTAAGATCTTGAGCTTGCCGGCTTCAATCTGGCTCTTGAAGGATGAAGGATCAGCCAGGCAGCCGTCGATGTGCTTGCCGGCAATAGCGGCAGCGATGTCAGCAGTCCCCTTTGGATAAGGAATGTGCTTGACCTTGACATCAAACTTCTTCTCAAAGGCTAAGGTAGCGATGTGCCAGATAGCACCCACACCGGAGTTACCCATCATGACCTTGCCTGGATTATCCTTGAGGTATTTGACGAAGCTGTTGAGATCGTTGTATGGGGCATCAGCATGCACAATCAATGCGGCAGGAGCTGCAATTGGGGCGATGATGGACTCATAGTCTTTGTAGGACAGGTTGGTCTTGCCCTGATGAGGGAAAATGTCCAGCTCAACGGTGACCATACCTAAGGTATAGCCATCCGGCTTGGCATGAGCAACATCGGCCATACCTACAATGCCGTTGCCATCAGGCTTGTTTACCGGAACAAACTTCACTTTACCGATATCCTGCTGCATCATGTTGATCACGCCGCGGCCGGTAATATCAGTACCACCACCTGGGTTCTTAGGAATAATCACGGTAATATCCTTGCTTGGATATGCATCAGCAGCTAAGGCAGCTGAAACAGTGCCCAAACTCAGGGATACAGCCATTGCGGCAACTAAGGCCTTGTATTTACGCATATGCGACTCCTTAAGGTTAATTTACAAATGCAAATTTCAATACTCGAATATTGGTTCTTCGTGACGTGTATGAAATATACAGACAGTCATGAAAAACTCTGACACATGGATAGGAAAATTCAGCATGCTCTTCACTATCCAGAACTTTCTCCTGTGTGAAGGCAACTCCATCACTCGAGGAAAAAAGAGTTATGGGAGTACGTACTCCCCAGTTGCCTGACACCGGATTACATACCAGATAAATCTTATCATGATATCGATCGGCATCAAGCCCGCTGTTATTGTTAGGCATCAAGATCCGATATGGCTCACACCAGCTCTCGCCTTCATCTGAAGAATCAGAGCGCAGCACCGAGCCCACAGTGGAGCGCAGGAACATATGCACCCCGCTCTCATCCTCCCACAGACTCGGCTGAATAATGCCATGTCCGCTCAGAGACTGGGCACTGACGGCAATCTGCGCGCTTACCTGCTGCTCAGTCTCCATCAGCTCCCGCGGGCAGAAAATCTCCTCTGACTTATGCAGGGTGGCGCCCCAATCATCACTGATATCGACAAAGGCACGCCACTCTCCATCCTCAAGTGAGGCAGGGAAAAGCAGGCGTCCGCTCCTAAGATACAGCGGTTTATTGCGCACAGGTCCGCGTCCGCCGCGATCTCCTGCCACCAGCTCCTTAGCCTCACTGAAGCTCTGTCCGCCGTCGGTTGATTCACAGACATAGCTGCGCCACTGTGAAATCACATTGCCCACCTTGTAAATGAGCCCGACATGCTCAGGGCTGTCAGGGAAAGGATAGAGCACCGGATTCCAGTGCGCCTCGCCTGAGGCGGCTACCCTGCGGAGCCCGACACAGACCCCGTCCTGCAGAGTGGATAGATAGATGGCCGTATCAGGCTCACCCTCATAACTGCCCCCGAAGAACGCGCACAGCAGGCGGTGCTCATCCAGAGGCAGCAGAGAGCTTGAGTGACACATGCTGCAGGGCAGCTGTTCACAGGCAAAGGTACGCAGGAGAGGTTCCAGCATCAGCTACTCCTGATTAAAGACAGCCTTTATAGAGCATCAGATTGCCATACAGGGCTCTCTCCCCGGTCTGAACAATCAGCTCGGCCTGCGCTGCCTTGTCATAGAAGTCAAAGCGCTCAAGCTCGCCCAGAGGCTCCTGTCGCCCGGTGGCAGCCTTAAGTCGCTGCTCAAAGTCCTGCCAGATGGGAGTCTTAAGCCCCTGCGCCTTGTCAGCGGCACTGACGGCCATGACATAGCCAGGATTGGCATGAGCTGCATCCACCGGCAGCAGCGTTAAGACCGCCTCCAGGACCTGCAGCGCCGAAAGACACGGCAGATGCACCAGGGTAGCGTGCCTGGCAATCCTGTAGGCAGGAAAGTTGGCATCGGCCAGCACCAGACAGTCGCCATGTCCCATCGCATCAAGCGCATAGAGGAAATCAGGCGTAATGAGCTCAGGAATATTCTTTAACATAGGATGTAATGCCTTATCTGACAGAGCAGGCGCACCTGCTCTGCCCTTAGCTTATTTGTACAGAGGACCGTAGGCCTTGCAGGCACGATAGTCCTGACCTTCCTTGTCCATACCGAAGGAATTCCAGCTTGCCGGCCTGAAGATCTGCTCCTCAGGCACATTGTGCATGCAGACCGGAATACGCAGCATGGAGCAGAGGGTGATGAGGTCGGCACCGATGTGGCCATAGCTGATGGCACCATGGTTGGCACCCCAGTTGTTCATCACATCATAGGCACTCTTGCAGCAGTCCTTGGAGCTGATGCGCGGAGTGAACCAGGTGCAAGGCCAGGTATAGTCGGTTCTCTTCCACAGCGCATCGGAGACCTCAAACGGCAGCTTGACCGTCCAGCCTTCGACCAGCTGCATCACCGGTCCTACGCCCTTGACGAGGTTCAGTCTGGCCATGGTGACCGGCATCTCGGCCTCGGTTAGGAATCTTGAGGAATACCCGCCGCCGCGGAAGTAGCCTTTATCGGAGGCATTCCAGGTGGTAGCCTTCAGGCAGGCCTCCATATCAGCCTCGGTCAGCTCCCAGAATGGCTTAACGGTAGGATTGCCCTTGTCATCCTTCTGCTTGCCGCAGTAATCAAGCGCACAGGCACCGGAGTTAATCAGATGGATAAAGCCGCCGGCTTCCTTGGCATGACCTTCAACCTCATAGCCGGTCACGCGCTTGACTGCCTCACTTGACCACATGGTGCGCACGTCTGCGAAGATCTGGGCCCGGTTGGTCAGCAGCTTCTCAAGCAGCATGGTGGCGCCGTTTAAGGTGTCGTTTTCAGTTGCGGTCACAAAGGTTTCACGTGCACCTTCCCAGTCAAAGGAGGTATTGAGCACGGCTTCGGTCATATCGGTATTCGGCCAGTGGTCAGTCCACTGTCTCTGGCCCTGGAAGCCGCAGGCGATCGCGTTAAAGCCCAGGCGCTCCTCGCCATACTTGTCGTCAAACTTAGGATTGCCGCGGCACAGATCCTTCATGATGACCATGCATTTTACTGAGAATTCAAAGTCCTTCTCTTCATCTTCCTTGGACTTATGCATAAAGTCGGGGTTCTTGTCAAAGCCTAAAGGCAGCTTCTGCTTGGCCCAGGCTAAAGCCTTCTGATACTCTTCCTCATCATAGATCCCTTCTTCAATGCGGCGCAGGAATTCAACCTCATCGACTGATTCAACGCGCATGCCCAGATACTCTTCAAAGAAGTCCCAGTTCATCATGGAGCCGGCAATGCCCATGCAGGTGGAACCAACCTGCAGATAGGATTTGCCGCGCATGGTGCAGCAGGCTACGGCCGCGCGGGCAAAGCGCAGAATCTTCTCCTGGACATCCGCAGGAATATTCGGATCATCAGCTTCCTGCACATCCTTGCCATAGATGCCGAAGGCCGGCAGACCTTTCTGGGCATAGGCTGCGAGCACGCAGGCCAGATATACCGCACCCGGACGCTCAGTGGCATTCAGGCCCCAGACGCCCTTGATGGTTAAAGGATCCATATCCATGGTCTCAGCACCATAGCACCAGCATGGCGTAACCGACAGAGTGATATCCACTCCGGCATCCTTGAACTGGGCGGCGCATTTGGCAGCCTCGGCACCGCGGCCGATGCTGGTATCAGAAATAATGACCTTGACCGGCTCGCCGTTTGAATAGCGCAGATTGTCAGAAATCAGCTTGGCGGCAGCCTTGGCCATGTTCATGGTCTGATCTTCTAAGGACTGACGAACCTTCAGCGGTCCTAATCTTGCGTCAATAATTCTGCGGATACCAATAATCGGATAATGTCCAATGTAACGGTTTGTGCTCATGCTAACACTCCAAATTTACCTGTGAGAAAAATACCTATATCTAGATTGTAGATTTAAACTCTATTTTTGTTAGTACCAAGCCGCACAAAAAATATAACAATACTCACTTTCCGCTAAAAAACTATTTAAAATGTGACCGAGGCCAAATTTACCTCCGCGCCCATCATAAAGCGGACATCTCCCATCCTGCCGCTCGTTTGAGCTTTTGAATTTTATCCAAGTTTTAGAGTCTAATTAAATGTTAAAACATAGAGATTATTTATATAGAGTCTAAAAAGTTTCTTTGGGCCAGAAATTAAAACCAGGACTGATCCTGCTCCGGTTCAGGTGTGACGTAGCTCCTATTTTTCAGTCTAAAAATAGTAAAATCTTCTCTAGTCAGCCGTCTACCTTTGTAAAATGAGGCACCCAATATTTTTAGCGAGTAGTTATGATCCCTCTTAGCAATGCTTATCATGAAAATTTCACGCGGGGCAGTGTGGACTTTCCTTTTGATTATCACTATATATCGCCTTCACATCCCCGCTTTATCATGCCCTTTCACTATCACAATGATTTTGAAATCATCAGGGTCTTAAAAGGCGGGCTCAGCATCCATTTAAATGAGCGCTCCTATTACCTAAAAGAGAATGACTATCTCTTTATCAACGGCGGAGTGGTGCATGGAGGTGAACCTGATGATCAGGAGACCCGCTATGAATGCGTGGTCTTCAATCTGGAGCAGATCTTTGATCAGAACCGCCCGGATTTTGGCTGGCTCAAGGAGCTGCTCAATCACAAGATGCATTTTGAAGAATTCTATGCGCACGAGGATGAAGCGGAGATCTGCTGGCATTTTGATCAGTTTCTCAAGAGCATTCTGCCCAGCTCCTCTCACGGCAGAATCGGTGCGCTGCAGCATAATGCGGCCCTGGCCTACGGCAGGCTGCTGACCCTCCTGGGCACGCTGATTGCCAAGCATCGCTATCAGCAGACCCCGCTGAAGATGTCCAGCTGCTATCAGAAGCATCTGAACAAATCCTCCAAGCTCTTCCGCTATATCTACGACAATTTCGCCAAGGATATTACGCTGCAGGATATGGCCGATGCGGTGGATCTCAATCCCAAGTACTTCTGCCGCTTCTTCAAGGAGCTGACCTCGATGCGGCCGATGGATTATCTCAACCGCTTCCGGATTGACTGCGCCGCCATTCAGCTGCGCACCAGCGTCGACTCCATCAATCAGATCGCCGATGCCTGCGGGTTTAAGGATCCCTGCTATTTCACCAAGATGTTCAAGCGCTACAAGCAGGTCTCGCCACGTGAATATCGTCATCAGGCAGAACTGGCCGCACATGCTGAGCAGGAACAGTCCCCGGAACAACTCAAGACCTCCGGCTAAAAGCCTGATTAAGATCACAAGTTATGGAATTATTTGTCAGAAAGTGAATTTTATCCAAGACTTCAGGCGGCTTTGTCCTCTCTGTTTTAGGTGTAATTCGGTATTTTGACAAATATTAGACAAGTTCACAGATCTCTTGTCTTAGATTGTGTATCTTTAAACGTACACCCAAAGGGCTCAGCCCTTTAAATCTCAAATTAAGGAGTTCTCATGAAGAAAACAATCATTGCGGTATTAGCCTCAGTAGCTCTGACCTCCAGCGCCTTTGCGGCGGATTTTGATGCTACTACGATTCGTTTAGCTCATACTGCTGCCACCTCCCATGCTCATCACAAGGCCTGCGAACAGTTTGCCAAAAATGTGGCTGACAGAACCGGCGGCAAAGTTAAGGTTGAAGTCTATCCGGCCGGCGAATTAGGCGATCAGCCAGCCCTTGCAGAGCAGATCACCATGTCCTCTCTGGATATGGCCGTGGTTTCCCTGGGCAACCTCGCCACCTATTCCAAGAAGCTCAATGCCATGACCGCTCCATTCCTCTTTGACAACTACGATCATGCCCATAAGGTCATCGACGGCTTTGTCATGGACTGGATGAATGAAGGTCTTAAGGATCATGATACCTATGCCCTGTCCATGTATGACTATGGCTTCCGTCAGACCACCACCAAGGGCATTGTGGTCAATTCCGCCAAGGATCTCAAAGGCGTGAAAATCCGTGTTCCACCGGCAACCGGTCTCTTGGCCGCCTTTGATGCCATCGGCGCCAACACCCAGAAGATTGCCTATTCTGAGCTCTATCAGTCCTTAAAGCAGGGCGTGGTAGACGGTCAGGAAAACCCGGTCTTCACCATTCTGGCCGATTCTCTGTTTGAAACACAGGATCAGCTGGCCCTGACCTCCCACTATTTTGACTGCCAGGGTCTGATCATCAACAAGACCACCTTTGACAACTTCAAGCCTGAACTGCAGAAGATCATCAAGGAAGAAGCCGTCAAAGCTCAGAACCTGACCCGCGAAATGATTTCAGGCGGCGAGGCCAAGGTTATCGAGGAGCTCAAGGGTAAGGGCATGAATGTCACTACTCCTGATCGTCAGTCCTTCATCGACATGATGGGTCCTGCCTACACCAAGATTGGTGAACTCTCAGGTCAGGATGAGATGAACAAGCTGCTCGAGAACGTGAAAAAGTTTAAATAAAACGCATTTTGCACTTTAGTGAGGGCTGGGCCTAGGCCCGGCCTTTTTTATGACTTAAAAAGCTTAACGGGGCACAGCCTGCCCCCTTTAGTTAGGACCACAAGCAGCAAGCTCAAAACTGGTCTTTAGGACTTTAACTATGATTATGTTCTTTATTTTTGCCGGAGTATTAGTCCTGATGCTCGTCGGCGTCACCACCGCGGTAACCATGGGCTTTGTCTCCCTGGCTACCTTCCTGATGGCAGGCGGCGGAATGGAAAGGCTCTTTTTAATCCCGCAGCGTATGTATGATCAGGTCTCAGGTATTACCCTGATGTCCATTCCATTCTTCCTGCTCATGGGCAATCTCATGAATGTGGGCGGTGTGTCAGGTTCTCTCTTCGGTTTTGGACGTGCCTGCTTAGGTCACCGCTGGGGCGGTCTGTCCAATGCCGCCATCGCTGCCTGTATGGTTATGGCCGCGATGTCAGGCTCTGCCGCAGCCTGTGCCGCAGGTATCGGCATGATCGCCATCGGTGAGATGGTCAAATGCGGCTATGGCAAGCCTTTCTGCTGTGCCACCATCGCCGCGGGCGGTGCCTTAGGGCCGATCATTCCGCCTTCGATTACGCTCATTCTCTATGCCGGGCTGACTCAGACCTCCGTAAACTCACTGTTTGCAGCCGGCATGATCCCTGGTCTGCTGTTAGGTGCAGGCTTTATGATGTGGTCCTCCTACGTCAGCTACAAGAACAATTACGCCAAGGTCGATCCGCTGCCATGGGTGGAAAGATGGGATGCCTTTAAGAAAGCCTTCCTCGCCCTGATGACTCCGGTGATTGTGATTGGCGGCATGTTTGCCGGCCTCTTCACCGCTACCGAAGCAGCGGCCGTAGCCAGCTTCTATGTGATGATTCTGGGCTTTTTGGTCTACCGTACCCTGCATCTTAAGGATATGCCGAAAATCTTCTGGGAGACTGTCGAGCAGACCGCCAAGGTGATGTTCGTGATAGCCACGGCCGGCTTCTTCCAGTATGTGCTGCTCTATACCCGTATTCCGCAGCAGGCTATCGCCTTTATCTCCGACAGCTTCACCTCCATCGTCCCGGTCCTGCTCATTATCATTGTGATTCTGGTCATGATGGGCTGCTTCATGGAAGGTACCGCAATTCTGCTGATCAGCGTGCCGATCTTCGTGCCTCTGGCTAAAGCCTTTAACTATGATGTGGTACAGCTGGGCATCGTGATGTGTATCTCCCTGGCCGTCGGTGTGCTCACGCCTCCCGTGGGGCTTAACCTCTATGTGATGGCCTCCATCACGGGCGAGAAGATCATGGCGATTGCCAAACAGGCCGTCGGCTTTGTGCTCATCATGATCTTCGTGGCCATTCTTACCGCCTTCTGGTCGCCTCTGACCCTAGGCCTTGGTCATCTTATCAGTTAGGCGGAGGATACTATGCAAGGAATCTTAAACCTCTTAAAGAGCCTCGATCTTGTCATCAGCAAGGTGACCCGCTTCATCTGCATCGTCTCGATGATGATTATCTTCGTGATGTTCATCCTCAACGTCTTTGTCAGATTCGTCCCGGTCTACAATTTCACGCAGACCGATGAGTGGACGCAGCTGTTCCTGGTCTGGGTCATTTTCTTCGGTGCGCAGGAGCTGGTGAGAACCAAAAGCCATTTCGTGGTGGATGTGATCACCGATAAGCTGGTCGGCACCAAAACCGGCAAGATCTTCAGAATCGTGTCCACCATTATTGAATGCATTATGTATGCAACCATCTGCTACTATGGCTTTGCCCTGGTCGCCAGGGCGCAGTCCTATATGCTGACCATCACCTGGCTGCAGAAGAAATGGTTCTATATGTGTATTCCTATCAGTGCCTTCTTCATGACCTGCTACAGCATCCGTGATGTGGTGCAGGCCTTTACGCTCAAGCCTAAGGCTGCAGGCGCAGCTGAGGAGAGTGCAAAGTCTCAGGCAGACTAGAGCTGGCCTCAAGCTTATCAAGGCCTCGCAATGCTCCTTTTGAGCTGCGAGGCTTTTTCATTATAGCTCTGCAGCACTACAGAAAGTAGAGATCGGCAAGCTTAGCCATGCCATAGCCGCCGGCTATAAGCCACACATACAACAGTGCTGCGAGCACAAAAGGCTTAAAGCCCGCCTGTCTGAACTTGTTCACACTGGTCTCCATACCAAGAGCGGTCATGGCAATGGTGAGCAGAAAGGTGTCAAGATTCTGGATAAGCGCAAGGCTTGGGGGCGCAAGATGCAGGAGAGAATTAAGTCCTACGGTCAGCACAAAGAGCAGCGCAAACCACGGCAGTTGCAGTCTGCCGCGAGAGCTCCCAGGTGCAGTCCCCTCTTCCCTGCAGGCCGCTCTCTGTCCAAGATAGCTTAACAGCAGCAGTACCGGCACCAGCATCAGCACCCGCACCATTTTGACAATAATGGCATTGTCCGCAATCGTGCCGCCCATGGCATTGCCAGCTCCCACCACATGGGCCACCTCATGCAGGGTCGAGCCGGTATAGATGCCCATGGCCTGCTCACTCAGATCTACAAGCCCCAGCCTGTAGAGCAGAGGATACAGGAACATGGACAGCGTGCCGAACATGACCACTGTCGCGACCGCCACTGCGGTTTTATAGGGCTTGCTTTTGAGGGCCGACTCAGCGCCGAGGACAGCGGCTGCACCGCAGATAGCCGAGCCTACTGAAGTTAACAGCGCAAGTCCCCGGTCCATGTGCAGCACTCTGCCTATGCCTACACCAAGGAGTATGGTTCCGCTGACTACCAGCGCATCGATGATGAGCGTCGGCACTCCTACCTCAAAGATATTCTGCAGCGTGAGCCTAAAGCCGTACAGAATGATGCCAAGCCGCAGGATGCGCTTAGAGCAGAAGCCAATGCCCAGAGCCCAGGACTGAGGCTGATAGCCGCTTAGAGTATTGGCATAGAGCATGCCGATAAGAATACCGAGAATCATCGGACTTAAAGACAGACTTTTGCAGATCTGAAGCTCTGCAGCATACCAGGCCAGCACGGCCCCCAGGAGCACCGGCAGCACTCCCTGCAGCTTATGCGGCTGCGTCATAGTTAAAAGCATGAAAAACCTCGCTATCAGTTAAGACAGGATTATGTTATGCTGTTTTTAAGATAAATAAAAATTATATGTTTTTATATAAATATAAAATTTACTTATGCTTTTAAATCAGAAAATCGTAAGCTTTATAACCGTATGCGAAACCAGGGGGGTGACCCGGGCTGCCGAGCAGCTGCACTTAAGTCAGCCGGCGGTCAGCACCCAGCTTAAAGAGCTGGAACAGGAGCTTGGGCAGAAGCTCTTTGTCAAGCAGGGACGTGAGCTCAAGCTTACCGCACACGGACAGTACCTCTATGCTCACTGCCGCGTGATGTGCAATGATGAACAGCAGCTAAGATCAGGGCTGCTCAGGCTTCAAAACTCGCCTAAGACCTATAATTTCGGCGCCACCATGACCATCGGCGAGTATGTCATTCCAAGAGCGCTTGCCAGACTTATGCAGGCAGAGCCTCAGCTGCGCGCCAACCTGCACATTGCCAATACCGACAGCCTGCTTGAGGCCCTCAGGCAGGGCCGCATCAATTTTGCGCTGCTTGAAGGCAATTTCAAGCCGCAGGGACTTGCGGTCAGGCGCTTTGCCACGGTGCCCTTTATCGCGGTATGCCATAGAGAGCATGTGTTTGCACAAGAGCCTGTGTACCTCTCCTCCCTGCTCTGTGAAAGGCTCATCTGCCGCGAAAGCGGCAGCGGCACCCGCAGTATTCTGGAAGCCCGCCTTGCGCAGGAGAATCTCTATCTTGACTCCTTCAGAGAAACCATCGAGGTCAGCGGCATGCATGCCATTCTGCTGATGTTAAAGGAGGATCTGGGCATTTCCTTCATGTATGAACCTGCGGCACGGGAGCTGCTCGAGCTAGGAGAGCTTAAGACCATCCGGCTGAAGAACTTTGCCTTAAAGCATGACTTTGCCTTTGTGTGGCAGGAGCACAGCCTGTTCTCCTCAGCATATGAGCAGTTCTGCACGCAGCTTAAGGACTATGCCTGCCTCTAGGCTCCGCGTGGCAGGCTAATCCTGAGTTTTTCTGCCTTTGGTGGCTTTAATCGGCTTGACAAGCTTATGCGGTAGATTCAGGGGGATCACCACCAGCAGGCCAAACACCAGCGGCACCAGGTACAGGCCGGGATAAACCGGCAGAGAGTTGGAGCGGATCAGGTTGTTGAGCGAGAGCAGCAGCAGATAATAGGAGGTATAGAGCATAATCGCCGGAAAGAGCCTCGTGAACTTGCTCTGCCGCGGATTGATGAGCGACAGCGGTACTGCCACCATGGTCAGGATAAAGCAGGCAAACAGCGGGCTGATGCGCCACTGCAGTTCAATCCCCGCCTGATTATCCTCAGAATCCCACAGCGCCGAGGTCGGCATCGAGGCCACCGAAGACTCTCCGGTCAGCTCATCGCCGCTGATCGGTACCGGCATTTTGGCTTCATCAAGATGCAGCACCCGATACGAGCCGTTATGCAGAGGCTCATAGCGATTGGCATCCTGAAGTTTTAGCCACTGCACCCCCATCTCATCGGACTGCAGATGGCCTGATTTACTTAAGGTAAAAGCGCTGCCGTAAGGCTCAAAGGTGTTATATAGCACATAGACATTGCCCATGCCCTTCTGATCCGGATCATCGTCATCCACCGAATCAATATAGAGATTGTACTGCTCGAAGCTGACAAAGCGGCCGCTCTCTACCGGCAGATAGCGCGGGTTGCGCTCGGCCTTCTCGACGAGGAGCGTGCGCGCGTTCTTGGCCCAGGGCATCAGATACAGATTGTTGATGCCGGTCAGCACTGCAGTAACCGCGGCCAGCACCAGTGCAATCTTCATCACCCGCACGGTCGAATAGCCCGAGGCGCGCATCACCACGAGCTCTGAATCGGTCGCAATGCGCCCCAGGGCCACCAGCACGCCGATAAACAGCGTTAAAGGCAGCATCAGAAATAAAATATCGGGAACAGAATAGACTACGAGCTGCGAGACAATATTCACCGGGATCCGTCCAACCGACGCTCTTGAAACGTAACGGATCATGATCTGCGCGATAAAGATGGCCAGCAGCACCACCGTAGTGGTAACCTGCACCTTCAGGATCTCTTTGAATATATACTTATCGATTACCAACAGGATAACCTCTATAAAATCTTTCCACCAGAGTATATAAAGTCGCCAGAGGAGCTCTCTGCGTTAAGGTATAGCTGCGCTGATACTCAGTCAGAAGCTCCTGAACCTCAAACAGCGCCTCTGCCTTCATTCTGCCCAGAGCCTGTCCGCGCACCTCAGTCAGCATAGGCAGGGCAGCTATCTCCACCCCGGCCTTGTATTTTAAAAGCTCTAACACCAGTTCACGCAGCACCAGGAGCTGTTCAGCTTCTGTAAGTTTAGCTAGAGCATAGCATACTTGTTCATACTGCTGTGTGGCACATGCCTCAGCAAATTTATTGACTAAATTCTCGACCAGGTCACAAGTTCCCGAGAGCAGATACTCTTTGGCCCTCAGCGGTGCCCCTCCTGCCAGAGCCAGCGCCAGAGCGGCCTTGTGCAGAGCCAGCTCATCCTGACGGTTGACCTTAAGATAGCTTAGGGCATTCTCCAGTGAGCAGGGCGGGATCTGCAGCTTGAAGGCCCGCGACAGCAGGGTCGGCAGCAGCGCCTCAAAGCTGCGGGTGACAAGAATGATCAGCGCATAGGCAGGCGGCTCCTCAAAGGTTTTGAGCAGCGCATTAGCCGCGCCCTCCTGCATGGCATGAGCCTGACTGATGATCACCACCTTGCTGTGCCCTACCTGCGGAGCCTCTGACAGCCAGTGTCCCATTTTACGCACGCTGTCAATTCTGACCGGATAGCTGCGCTCGCCAAGCTCAGCAGGCCTGAGATCTGAAGGAGAGTGGGAGAAATCCGCGCCCTTCTCGCAGTCAGCTGCGCTGCAGCCTAAGAGCAACAGCAGATCCGGATTGAGATCCTCCCCAAAGCAGCGGCAGTCTGCACACTCGCCGCATACCCCCTGTTCAAGAGGCTTCTGACAGAGATAGAATCTGGCGCACTCAAGAGCCAGCTCATAGCTGCCCAGAGCCTCATCGCCGGCGATGCACAGGGCCTGCGGCAGCCTGCCTGCATGTCTTGCCTGCACGAAGGTCTTAAAAATCGGAGCAGTCCAGTTATAGAGCATGAGCAAGTATCTCGTCTAAATAAGGACAGAGCCTCTTAAATACCGTCTCTGGATCGAGGGAGGCATCCACCACCCTGACCAGCTGCGGGTGCTCCCTGGCATACTCAAGATAGGCCGTGCGCACCCGCTCCATAAAAGCCTGCCCCAGCCCCTCAAACCGATCGAGGCTGCCGCGGCCTGCGGCACGCTGCATCCCGACCGGCACCGGCAGGTCAAGGAGCAGAATGAGATCAGGCTGAAGACCGTCTAAGGCAAGTTTGCGGCAGGTTTCAAGCGCCCAAGCCGGCAGACCATGCCCGCCGCCCTGATAGGCAAGGCTTGAGAGATCGTGACGGTCACAGAGCACATCAAGGCCAGCTTCAAGACTTGGTTTGATCACCTTTCTGACCAGCTGCGCTCTGGCTGCATACATCAGCAGCAGTTCGGTTTCAGGATAGAGCTTCTCATCGCTGCGCGGCGTCTTTAAAATCGTCCGGATTTCCTCGGCAATCGGGGTATTGCCAGGCTCGCGCAGGGTCACAACCTGCCTGCCCCTTTCCTCAAGATAGGCCTTAAGCCTGGGGATCTGCGTGCTCTTGCCCGCCCCTTCTCCACCTTCTAGCGTAATGAATAAACCACGCATGAGCGCTCCTTACTCTGCTTTTTTAGCTTTGCTGTTCCTGCTGTTCTTAGTGTTCTTAGTGGCGGCATCCTTGCTTTTCTGAGAACCGGCAGCCTTGGCATTACCGCTCTTTGGCGCCTTAGGCTTTACCTGAGAGTCTGACTTGGACTTGCCTGCCTTGTCTGCCTCGGTCTTGTCAGACTTTGACCCGGAGGCCTGCTTATTATACTCGCGCACCCTTTTGCGATATTCTGCCACCGCCTGATTATGCTCCTTGAGGGTGCTGGTAAACACATGACCATCCTGAGGAGAGATATCCTTGGCCACAAAGAAGATTACCGTGCTGTCCGCAGGCTGCAGGGCAGCCAGAATGGAGGCCTTGCTCGGCATACCGATCGGAGTAGGCGGCAGTCCGTCGCGCGTATAGGAATTATAGGGAGTATCCTTCTGCAGCATGTCCTTGGTCAGCCTGCCCCGGAAGGTCGGCGACACTCCGTACATTACCGTCGGGTCGACCTGCAGACGCATGCCCTGCTTAAGACGGTTATAGATCACGGCTGCAACCAGCGGCCGTTCCTCATCAAGCAGCGTCTCCCGTTCGACGATGGAGGCGACCTTGAGAATCTCATAGGGGCTCAGCTCTACCTCAGAGTGCTTAAGTTCCCAGTGCTCGCGCAGAAACAGCGCCATATCCCGCAGGGCATGGCTCAGCACCGCCTTAAAGGGCTTCTTGTCAAACACAGGATAGGTGGCAGGCAGCAGCAGTCCCTCAAGATTGGCACTGCTGCCTCCCATGAATTTTACAAGCTCAGGACCTAGGGCCTGTTCATGCAGACGACGCGGAGTCTCAAGAGCGGACCTGGTCATATCGTCGGCCAGGGACTGCCGATAGATTTTCTGTTCAATTTCAGGCCAGGTCGAGCCCTCGACCACCGTAAAGGTCGGATGGCTGCGCTCTAAAATCTTCCCCTCGACCATGTCCTGCAGAAGCTCTGGCAGAGTTTTCTTGCCATCTACGAGGTATTCGCCGGCCTGCACCGCGTTATATTCAGGATGCTCACGCAGATAAAGATGCAGCATGAGCTCAGGCACCCTGCCGTTTACCAGGGCGCGGGATGCCGAGAGCGCAGTCGCACCCTTCTTGAGCTCAAACACGCCGATGCTCTCTGAGAGCGGCTCATGTTCAAGCTTCTGATAGAAATAATAGCCGGCCCCGCCTAAAGCTGCGGCTAAAAGCAGCACAAGCGTCAGCAGAATTAGGACTAAACGCTGCCAGAGCGGACGTTTAGCAGGAGGCTGATCCTGAGGTGAAGCTTCTTGCGGCTGTGGTTCGTCCGAAGTCTTTGCGGCAGGTTGCGATTCTTTTTTCATGGTCGCATTTTAGCGCATGGACGCACTTTAATGCAAAACCGCACTTTTAAGCTGCGCCTTAAGAGTACAGGCGCTCTGCCCTCTTAGGCCGGCGCAAAGTGCTAAGACCTGCCGCCTGCAACTTTGTGCACTGAGTAGCAAATAGAGCGGCAGAGAGCCGTAAAATTTGTTAAAATAGCAGAATTTATCGCAATTTTAAAATATTTAATTATGACTTGTCAGAGGCTTTAGCTTTATGGCCATGGAAAAAACCTACCAACCAGAACAATTTGAGAAACAGATCTACGCCCGCTGGGAAGAGCGCGGCTTATTCAAACCCAATGGAGATGCCGGCAGACCGTCCTTCTCCATTGCTCTGCCTCCACCGAATGTCACAGGCTCCCTGCATATGGGACATGCCTTCCAGCAGACCATTATGGATACCCTGATCCGCTATCACCGCATGAAGGGTGACAACACCTTATGGCAGTGCGGTACCGATCATGCCGGCATCGCCACGCAGATGGTGGTTGAGCGCAAGCTGGCCAAGGAAGAGAACCTGACCCGTCACGATCTGGGCCGCGAGGAATTCATCAACCGGGTCTGGAAGTGGAAAGAGGAGTCAGGCGGGCAGATCACCAAGCAGATGCGCCGGCTCGGTGACTCTGTAGACTGGTCACGTGAACGCTTTACCATGGATGAAGGTCTGTCACGCGCCGTGCTCGAAGTCTTTGTACGCCTGTATGATGAAGGCCTGATTTATCGCGGCAAGCGCCTGGTCAACTGGGATCCGAAGCTGCGTACCGCCATCTCGGATCTGGAGGTGGAAAACCGCGAGATCAAAGGCTTTATGTGGTATATCAAATACCAGTTTGCCGACGGGGTTAAGACCAGCGAGGGCAAGGACTATCTCCTGGTGGCCACCACCCGTCCTGAAACTCTGTTAGGCGACTCTGCCGTAGCCGTCAACCCTCAGGATGAGCGCTTCAAATCCATTATCGGCAAAGAGGTGATTCTGCCTCTGGTCAACCGCCGCATTCCGGTGGTGGCCGATCCGCATGCAGACATGACCACGGGTACCGGCTGCGTTAAAATCACGCCGGCTCACGACTTTAATGACTATGCGGTGGGCAAACGGCATAATCTGCCTTTAATCAACGTGCTCACTGAAGATGCCAGGATCCGGACTGAGCCAGAAATCTTTGATGTCAACGGACTGCCGCTTGCTGGCTGTGAGGCCAAGCTGCCTGAGGCCTATCAGAATCTCGATCGCTTTGAATGCCGCGACAGAATTGTAGAAGATCTCAAGCAGGCCGGACTGCTTGATCATATCGAGGATCACACGCTCGCTCAGCCGTTTGGCGATCGCGGCGGCGTTCCGATTGAGCCGATGCTCACCGATCAGTGGTATGTCAAAGCCTCCATCCTGGGCAAGGAAGCCATCGCGGCCGTGGAAGACGGCAGAATCCAGTTTGTGCCGGCCCAGTACGCCAATATGTATTTCTCCTGGATGCGCGATCTGCAGGACTGGTGTATTTCACGTCAGCTCTGGTGGGGCCACCGCATTCCGGCCTGGTATGACGAAGAGGGCAAGGTCTATGTCGCCCGCTCCGAAGAAGAGGTCAGAAGCAAATATGGCCTTGGCGCAGAGGTCAGACTCACCCGCGATCCGGACGTGCTGGACACCTGGTTCTCCTCCGCCCTGTGGACTTTCTCAACCTTAGGCTGGCCCGACCAGACTCCTGAGCTTGAACAGTTCCACCCTACCTCTGTGCTGGTCACCGGCTTTGACATCATCTTCTTCTGGGTTGCCCGCATGATCATGATGACCATGCACTTTATGAAGGATAAGGACGGCAAGCCGCAGGTACCGTTCAAGACCGTCTATGTGACCGGGCTTATCCGTGATGAGGAAGGCAAGAAAATGTCCAAATCCAAGGGCAATGTGCTTGATCCTCTGGACATGATCGACGGTATCGGCATTGATGAGCTGGTGCAGAAGCGCACCGCCAACATGATGCAGCCGCAGCTTGCCGAAAAGATTGCCAAGCGCACCCGCAAGCAGTTCCCTGACGGCATTGCCCCGCATGGCACCGATGCGCTGCGCTTCACTCTCTGCGCTCTGGCCTCCAATGGCCGTGACATCAACTGGGATATGAAGCGCCTGGACGGCTACCGCAACTTCTGCAACAAGATCTGGAACGCTTCCCGCTTCGTGCTGATGAATGTCGGTGAGCGTCAGCTGACCAAGCCTCAGGCCTCAGATCTGACTTTAGCCGATCGCTTCATCCTCTCTAAACTGCATACCGCCATCGAGCAGATGATTGACGCCATGCAGAGCTACCGCTTTGATCAGGTGGCTACCGTGCTCTATGAGTTCATCTGGAATGAATACTGCGACTGGTATCTTGAATTCACCAAGGCGATCTTCAGAGATGATAAGGAAAGTGAAGCGCATAAGCAGGCCACCGCCTATACTCTGGTCAAAGTGCTGGAGACCACCATGCGCCTTGCCCACCCGGTGATGCCGTTCCTTACTGAAACCATCTGGACTCAGACCAAGACCCTGCTTGGCGAGGAAGTCGGGGAAGGGATCATGACCGCCGCCTATCCTGAGGCAGCAGAATTTAACCTGGATGCCAAAGCGGAGGCTGATATTCAGTTTATCGAAGACTTTGCCACCACCGTGCGCAATCTGCGCGCTGAGATGAAGGTTGCGCCGAATGTCGTGCTCAGCCCGATGCTCAGAGGAGCCAATGACGACGAGGTCCGCTGCTGCACCGCTCACTTTGCCTATCTAAAAGATCTGGCCAATATCACCGCCGTGAAGTTTGTCAGTGCCTCAGATGAGCTGCCGCCCTGCACCTCCAAGCCTTTAAGAGAGGCCGAAGTGCTGATTGAGATGAAGGATCTCATCAATAAGGAAGAGGAGCTCAAGCGCCTGCAGGGACTTAAGGAAAAGCTGGAGCGCAACATTGCCGGAGCTGAAAACCGCCTGAACAATGAAGCCTTTGTAAGCAAGGCACCTGCTGAAATCATCGAGGGCGCCAAGGCTCAGCTTGAACTCAACCGCACACAGCTTGAGAAGGTCAAAGCTCAGATTGAGCAGATGCAGAAGCTATAAACAGGTAATCAAACAGGAAATCCCCTCCCAGTAGTATGGCCCCAGAAATTGATCACTTAAGTTTCTAGGTCATACTACAGCGAGGGGATTTTTTTTGAGGCTTAGATGCCATGCGGCAGCGGGAAGGCATGCGTCTTGTGCTCCCTGCCGATCGTGGAGACACTCACTGCCCCATGCGCTTTAAGATAGTCGACAATACCCTCAACCACATATTCAGGCGCCGAGGCTCCGGCCGAAATGCCTACCGCACTGACGCCCTCAAACCAGCTGTCATCAAGCATGGAATAGTCATCCACCAGATAGGCGCGCACTCCCGCGCTCTCAGCCACCTCACGCAGACGGTTGGAATTAGAGGAATTGGCTGAGCCTGCAATCACAATGAGATCACAGCACTGCGCCAGCTCCCGGATGGCATTCTGTCTGTCCTGTGTCGCAGTACAGGTATCATCACGCTTAGGCCCCCGGATCTCAGGAAAGCGCTCCTTAAGTCTGGCCACGGTCTTGGCCGTTTCATCTACAGACAGCGTAGTCTGAGTGGCAAAGATGGCCTGCGCCCCATCAAGCTGCAGCCTGTCGACATCCTCAGGCGTCAGCACCACATGCACATGGGACTTGTCACCCCGATACTGCCCGATGGTGCCTAAGACCTCCTGATGACCGTTGTGGCCAATCACTACCGCCTCAAGTCCCTCGAGGCCGGCCTGATTAAGCTTGCGGTGAATATGCGCCACCACCGGACAGGTTGCATCGATCACGGTGAAGCCGCGGCGGCGCGCTTCCTCTTCAGTCTCAATGCTGACGCCGTGGGCCGAGAAGATCAGAACCGAGCCGTCCGGCACTTCCTCAAGGCTCTCGACAAAATGAGCACCGCGGGCGGCAAGATCGGCAACCACATGCTTGTTGTGCACCACCTCATGCAGCACCCAGACCCGTTCAGGTCCATACAGCCTGATGGCATGCTCAACCGTGGCAATCGCCCGGCTGACACCCTGACACATCCCGCGCAGATTAGCTAAGATAACTTCAAAAGACATATTAAGCCCTGCTTTCCTTATGCTCCTTGCTGAATAAACCAATGATAATCAGCAGGGTTGCTCCTACCGACACGCCGATATCTGCCACGTTGAAGGTCGGATAGGCCCAGAAAAAATCCTCGGTCCTGATATAGAACAGCAGAAAATCCACGACATAGCCATGCAGAGCACGATCGATAAGATTGCCGATGGCTCCGCCGATTACCAGCGCTAAAGCCATACAGCTGTAGCGCCTTGAAGCCGGCGTCTTGTACAGAATTACGAGCAGCACTAAAGTGATCACCACGGCAATACCCATGAAGAACCAGCGCTGCCAGCCGCCCATGCCGGCCAGGAAGCTGAAGGCTGCGCCCGTATTGTAGACGTGAGCCAGATTGAAGAACGGCAGCACCTCTATCCCGAGAGGATCATAGGGGATATGCGTCACTACGAGATATTTGGTGAGCTGGTCACATACAATGACCAGCACACTTAGGATCAGGTAAACAAGCCCTGAGCGCGGCTTTGCATTACTCATTAGGCATATTTTCTCTGTTCACCGGCTCCGGCCACGTTCTCGACACAGCGTCTGCACAGACCCGGATAGTTAGGATCGCAGTTGACGTCGGCCTCATAATGCCAGCAGCGCTCGCATTTAGGCGCACTGGACTTTCTGACCACAAAGCTCATAGGCAGACTTTCTGACTTGATGGCATCGGCCGGGGCTGCCTCAGTGCTGAGATCGGCACGTGAGGTAATGAGCACAAAGCGCAGCTCGTTTTCAAGCTTGCTTAAATCGGCAAACCACTGCTCATCACAGTAGACGGTCAGCTCCGCTTCCAGGGAGCCACCTATGACACCGCTGTTGCGGGCCTGCTCGATAGCTTTGTTGGCCTCATCTCTGAAGAGCAGAATCTTCTGCCAGTACTCGTCATTAAAGACGGAGTCGGTCTTCAGCTGCTCAAGCTTGTCATACCAGGTAGCGGTAAACACGAATTCCCCGCGCTCGCCCGGCATCGCCTCCCAGGCTTCCTGAGCGGTAAAGGAGAGGATTGGAGCCATCCAGCGCACCAGGCACTCGGCAATGATGTACAGCGCACTCTGGCAGGAGCGGCGGGCCTTGCTGTCCTGTTTGGCGGTGTACTGTCTGTCCTTGATGATGTCGAGATAGAAGGAGCCCAGCTCAATGGAGCAGAAGCGCATCAGAGTCTGCACCACCATGTGGAAATCATAGTCATCATAGTATTTGAGAATTTCAGCCTGAGTCTTGGCAGTCAGGCTTACCGCCCACTTGTCGAGCTCAACGAGCTCTGAGAGCGGCAGCAGGTCACGCTTAGGGTCAAAGCCGTTCATATTAGCCAGCAGGAAGCGCACGGTATTTCTGACGCGGCGATAGGCATCGGAGGAGCGCTTGAGGATCTCATGGGAGACGGTCATGTCGCCCGTGTAATCGTTAGAGGCTACCCACAGACGCAGCACGTCTGCACCCAGATTGTCTATCACCTCCTGCGGTGCGATGACGTTGCCCAGGGACTTGGACATCTTGCGGCCCTGTCCATCCACGGTGAAGCCATGAGTCAGCACTTCACGGTACGGGGCCTTATCCTTCATGGCAATAGACAGCATCAGCGAGGACATGAACCAGCCGCGGTGCTGATCGGAGCCCTCCAGATACAGATCGGCGCTCTTGCCATGGAACTCCTCGCGCTGATCCACCACTGAATAATGGGTCGAGCCTGAGTCAAACCACACATCCAGAGTGTTCGGATCCTTGTGATAACGGCTGGCCTCCTCAGGACCTACCAGCTCGGCGAGATCTAAATCCCACCAGGCCTGAATGCCCTTCTCTTCAACCCGCTTGGCGATCTCCTCAATGAGCTCAGGGGTGCGCGGATGAATCTCACCGGTCTCATTGTTGATGAGCACCGCACACGGCATACCCCAGGTACGCTGACGCGAAATACACCAGTCAGTACGCTGCTTAACCATGGCCTCAATGCGGTTCTGGCCCCAGGCCGGGATCCAGCGGACGCCCTTGATCTCCTCAAGAGCGCGGGAGCGCAGACCATTACCATCCATGGAAATAAACCACTGTGCGGTGGCACGGAAAATCACTGGAGTCTTATGCCGCCAGCAGTGCGGATAGCTGTGGGTGATCTTAAGGCTCTTGACCAGGGCCTGCTTTTCCTTAAGGAGCTTGATGACCTCAGGATTTGCCTTGAGCACATTCAGACCGGCAAAATAAGGGACATCCTCCTTGAAGCAGCCATAGGCATCGACCGGATTGTAGATCTCAAGCCCATATTTAACTGAAACATTATAGTCGTCAAGACCATGACCGCCTGCGGTATGGACGCAGCCGGTACCGGCTTCCAGCGTCACGTGAGCGCCCAGAATCACCGGCACATCATAGTCAAGGAAAGGATGCTTAAAGCGCTTGAGCTCAAGCTGTGTGCCCTCGGTATAGCCCAGGATCTCAACGAGCTCAAGTCCGGTCTCCTTGATGACCTGATCAACAAGGTCGGCAGCCAGCACCACACGCTCTGCACCAAACTCGCTTCTAACCTGCACCAGGGCATATTTGAACTGCTTGTTCACGCAGATAGCCCGGTTAGCCGGCAGAGTCCAGGGAGTAGTGGTCCAGATCACGCAGGAGAGAGGACCCTCACCCTGCCTGTCCCCGTCAAAGAGTGCGGCAATCTCCGCCTCATCGACCGCCTTGAAGCGCACATAAATAGAATCTGAGGTGACATCGGCATATTCAACTTCAGCTTCAGCCAGCGCGGACTGACAGTCCATGCACCAGTAGACCGGCTTTAAGCCGCGGACAAAGTGTCCGTTGGCGATCACCTTGCCCAGGGCCCTTAAGGTATCGGCCTCGGTCTTGAAATTCATGGTGAGATAAGGATGATCCCAGTCACCCAGCACGCCTAAACGCTTGAAATCCTTGCGCTGTCCTTCCACCTGAGATTTTGCATACTTGCGGCACTCTTCACGGAAAGCAGCGGCGCTGATCTGTTTGCCAGGCTTGCCCACGAGGCTTTCTACCTTCACCTCAATCGGCAGACCATGGCAGTCCCAGCCTGGAATATAGGGAGAGTCAAAGCCTGACAGGGTTTTGGCTTTGACAATGATATCCTTGAGCACCTTGTTGATGGCATGACCGATATGGATATTGCCGTTTGCATAAGGAGGACCATCATGCAGGATAAAGCTGTTGCACCCGGCACGGGCATTTCTAATCTGCTTGTACAAGCAACGCTTTTCCCAATCTTCAAGCATTTTAGGTTCGCGCACCGCCAGATTGCCCCTCATCGGGAAGGCGGTGTTCGGAAGATTCAAGGTGTTTTTATAATCTGCCATTTTACAATGATCCTATCTATAGATTAGCTAATCAGACGAGCGGCCCGCTCATCCTCAGCAAGCTGAGCCTTAAGCTGCTCAAGACCTGCAAATTTAAATTCGTCGCGAATTTTCTTAACAAAGGTTACCTCCAGGTTCTGCCCATAGAGATCCCCTGAAAAATCAAAGAGATTAACCTCAAGCAGACTCTGCTGTGCCAAAGAACCCAGAGTCGGTCTTACTCCGACGTTGGCCACGCCGCGATACAGGCCAGACGGAGTATTTACTTTCACCGCATACACGCCATGCAGGGCAAAGTTTTTCCGATGCAGATTGATATTGGCAGTCGGCATATTCAAGGTACGCCCAAGTTCATTGCCATGCACCACTCTGCCCGAAATGGTATAGTCTCTGCCTAAGCAGCGCCTGACCTCAGCAAACTGTCCTGCCGAAAGATACCTGCGGATTAAAGTACTGGAAACCCGTTCTCCGTCAAGCCTGACATCGTCGATAGCCTCTGCAGTAATATCCAGCTGCGCAGCTAAGCGCTTGAGATCAGCAATATTCGCTCTGCCTCCGCGTCCAAAATTGAACAGCGAGCCTACGATGATCTTTTTTACCCTAAGCTTCTGATGTAAGAGCTCGGTTACATACTGCTCAGGAGTCAGAGCAGCAAAGCCCTGATTAAAATGCATCGCAAAAACCTTTGCCATGCCGGCGCTCTGTAAAAAACGCAGTTTATCGCGCAGTGTATAGATGCGGGGAGGCGCTACCTTGGCAAACAGCTCCTGAGGCTGCGGCTCAAAAATCATCACCGCCGGGGTCAGCTGATAGAGGCGGGCATATTCTAAAACCCGCTTTATCACAGCCTGATGGCCCAGGTGAAAGCCGTCAAAATTGCCGATGGCCAGCACCAGGTCATCCTGCATCACCGGAAGTGTATGCAGAGCGTGAAAGAAAAGCATGTTTGTTCTAATCCAAAGTATTTTGCAAATATTAAGATGTCGATTATACCTAAAAGCGCAGGCGCTTAAAATAGCCTGAGCAATCTTGCCAAAGAATCCTCACCGCAAGGTCTGCCATGCTCAGGGCCCTCTGACGCGCCCAGACTTAGATCCTGCTAAAAATCTTGATTTAGACTTGATTCTGATTTTTTCTGAGGTAAAATAAGCGGACGCCAAATTTCATGTTTTCCCTTTTAATTGTTGCGGAATTTTGTTAAGATACGGCGTCTTGTGCCACCTATCGATATGGAAATGTGGCTTTTGTTTAGAATTTAGGAGCTGAAATTGCCTAACATTAAATCTGCTAAGAAGCGCGTCCTTATCGCTGAAAAGGCACGTCAACACAATGTTGCTGCTCGCTCAAAGATGCGCACCTTAATGAAAAAAGTTATTAAAGCTGTTCAGGAAGGTAATAAGGATGCTGCCAAAGCTGCCTTCTGTGAATGTGAACCAGTCTTAGATCGTAGCGCCTGTCAGGGCTTGATCCACAAAAACAAGGCTGCTCGTCATAAGAGCAAACTTGCTGCTATGATTAAAGCATTAGGTTAATCATTATTCTGAGTAAGAAGGACGGGCTCTGGCCTGTCCTTTTTTTTGCCGCTTAAAAGTCCGGCTGCAGCACAGAAAATTTCAGGCAAAAAAGTCTTTCGGATTTCTGTTGTCACTAAAGAGAATGTGAATTTTATCTTGCCTAGCTAATAAAATGGTCGTTTTAGCTTAAGTGCTGGCAATCACTAAGCTGATCGGAATAACCCCAAAAAAAAGACCCGGTACAGATTTTGACCGGGCTTTTTTTTAACGAAAGGGATTTTATATTCACAGAAGTCAGCATGTATTAAATGCGCCATTCTTTGAGATATGTACCTTAGAGTGCTTAAACTCAAAAAAGTTCCCCAAAAAATTAAATTTTTTTACAAAAGGCATAACTGTCTGATCAGTCGATAAATGTGATCAGGATCAAATTTTTGCCGATGATACGCATAGACCACTTGTCTTCTTTAAATTTACAAGTTAGCATAGGCTAACACGAGTTAAGCAAGATACCTTATGCAAGCAAAGGCATTCTACTCGGTTGCATGTGTTCTTAAGCCAAAGCAAAAGTTTTGTTTGGGTCTTTGATGCGGATGATTAATTCGTCCGCATTTTTTTTACGTAACACCCAATTCTTGTTATGTATTTTCCTCTACTTTAGAAACATATCACAGATTTTCTCTGCACTCTGTAGCAGAATAGCAGCATACTAATTTTAAAAGAGTAAGGAATGCTTAAGACCGCAGGGTCAGCCAGGCTACCAAACTCTCAGCTGATAGTCTAAACTAGTGCTAAAACTCAGCTTATAAACCATGCAGATAGATTAGAAAAGGAGATGCTACTATGCCGTTCGATATTGGTCAGATCAGCGAATTAGACGCCAATAAAAGCTATTATTTAGGCAAAGATAATCAGATTAAGGAAGCCACCGTTTTTACCAAAATTTCGCTGTGGCTAGGTATAGGAGGCGCAAGGACCCGCGTCAACAATCTTATCAATGCGGTAAGCCATGCTCTCAACCGTGAAGCCGGGATCAATGCCAACAAGCAGATTACTGAGATCGAAAATTTTAAACGGGACATAGGCAATTCTGCCATTACCGGTCAGGCTTTACAGATGATTGCCCATAACTTCCGCAGTGCTCATGCAAACGAGATCAGCATGCAGCAGAGCAAGATGCAGTCAATCACAGCTTCGGACAAGCGTAATACCGGAGCAAGCGAAGATGATCGTATAGTGAACAGAAGTCAGTTTGTCGACAAGATGACAATGAATCTCGACAAGAGCTCTCCTCAAGCCGAAATAATCAGGAACGGTTTCAGGGAACTTGCTCAGATCGGCATTCAGAAAATCAGAAGCTCTCATCCGGGATCTGCTACGCATGAGATTAAAAGTCTGGTCACAAATCTTTCCAGCACCTTAGAGCGCATCGCCAAACTCAATAATTTCAAGCCTGAAGATTTCACCAAAGATTACTTCAACATTCTGGCAGAGAAGCTGTATGACCAGGGTAATTTTAAGTTTAATAACGGCATTTCAGATCAGGAGGTACAAGCACTGCTGCCACCTGATACCCTGCAGGCTCGTGAAGAAATAGCAAATGATCTGCAGGCAGCTGAACTAAAGAAAGCTAATGAACGTTCAGCCTGCAAACAGCAGATTATGGACAGTTTTGCTGCAAAACTGCCTAATGCTTCTGCTCAGCTCAAAACTGCTGTGGCAAAGCTTACCGATAACTTCTTTAAGACCTATGAATCAGATCAGGATCAAAGCTATGTTAAGCTGAGCGCTCATCTGACTCAGTTTTTTGACAAGCTCCCGCAACTCTGCAACTTTGACTTAACAGAGCTTAGCGCTGACTACCTCGATTACTTAAGCGACAAGTTAACCCGCGATCCGCATACACCGCTCACGGCTGACACCTTTAAGGCGGAGGTGGATGCAAACACCTATATGCTCCCGGCAGAATTTAACGTAGCAAGAGTCACAGAGACGCTTAAAGATTTACAGAGCAAGATTACCGATATCTACAATGATGCTTTAAAGGACCATTTGACTAATCTTGCAGGTAAAGACAAGAACTATATGCCAGGTCTTGATCCTGATAAAATAGAAGCAGATGCGTCTGGCAACAAAAATATCTACACAAGGCTTGATCAGTCTTCCTTATCAGCTGACAATCAGAAAAATCTAAACACCTTGGTCAACTTGTGCCTAGATTCAAGTCAGCTTGTGAAAGAGCCTGAACTGATTGAGCAGCGCGCCACACAGGTTAAGAATTTATTCGAAGTGCTGATAAATCATGGTTACGTCAATTTCTCGGTGAATAACTTCATGAAGCTTCAGGAGGTGCTCCTAAAGGATGGCTCCCTGATCAGCTCTGAGGATTTAACTGCCATGATTAACAATCATGAACTTGACCTGCCTGACGGCAAGCCAAACTATATGCAGGCCTAAACCTGAGAGAAACTATGTAAGTTATCAGCAGAATGCAGGCAGCAGGCCTGCATTCTTTTTTTATAAAAACCTTAACTGAGCTAAAATAATATGTGCGGCAAATGCTGATTTTAGCTTGATCTGTGCCGCATTTTCTTATAGAATTCTCAAGCCCCCAAGAATCGGGATATCGGATTCCCACCCGTATAGCCTGATGCGTTGGAAAAAATTTCTGACGTTTGGTAATAAACAGAGATAAAAATCTGAAATTTAAAGGGTTTCTAATGAAAACATATGTTGCTAAACCATCTACGATTAAACGTGATTGGTTGTTGATTGACGCTGACGGTCAGACTTTAGGCCGCATTGCTACCGAAATTGCAGTGCGTCTGCGTGGCAAACACAAGCCAGAATACACTCCATTCATGGATACCGGTGACTATGTCATCGTGATCAATGCTTCCAAGGTGAAAGTTACTGGCAATAAGACCACTGACAAAATGTACTATCACCACACTGGTTTCCCAGGTGGTATCAAGAGTGAGTCATTTGACAAGCTGGTAGTACGCAAGCCTGAAGAAATTATTGAAAGAGCCGTGCGCGGTATGCTCCCTAAGGGACCATTAGGCCGTGCCATGTTCCGTAAACTCAAAGTATATGCTGGTGAGAGCCATAATCATGCTGCTCAGAAGCCACAGGTTATTAAGTTTTAAGGAGCATTAGAAAATGGCTGTAAATCAATATTATGGTACTGGTCGTCGTAAAGACGCTACTGCTCGTGTGTTCATGAAGCAGGGTTCTGGCAAGCTGACTATCAACGGCAAGACTCTGGATGAGTATTTTGGTCGTCCAACCTCCCGCATGGTGGTTGAGCAGCCTCTGCAGTTACTGGAAATGACTGACAAGTTTGATATCTATGTAACTGTCTCTGGCGGTGGTATCACCGGTCAGGCTGGCGCTATCCGTCATGGCATTACCCGTGCTTTAATTGAGTACGATGAAACTTTCAGACCTGCGCTGCGCAAGGCTGGTTTCGTAACCCGTGATGCCCGTGCTGTTGAGCGTAAGAAAGTCGGTCTGCATAAGGCCCGTAAGCGTCCACAGTACTCCAAGCGTTAATCGCTGCGATTGTCTCTTGGCCCCGGCTGGTTTATCCCGCCGGGGTTTTTCTTTCCTCTTCTTGAGCATTGCTGCTAAGCTGGCAGCATGCCTGCTTAGGAATAATCTCATGGTAATGCCCGGTCTAATGCGCTTTTCAGGAAACCAGCAGAGGTGTTTACGCAGCAGAACCTGGCTATCAGAGGTTCGGCACAGATTGTTAATTATTCGATTAAACCAGCCTAAACAGCTGTTTTAGTGGTTAATCCGCTGAATATTCATCCTGTCCTGTTAAGCTGAATGAAGATTCTCTTACGCACAAGTTAGATTCTGTGTCAGCCTGAGCTCTCGTCATGATCTCAAGCCTGTAGAGCGTACCCTCTCTCCCTGTGTGCGCTGTTCTCAGAGCACACAGGGAGCCTAGGGCTACAGCCACCCCTGCATCAAGCACCAGGCACTGCGCGCAGCGCTCCCAGTAAGGCACCTCAAACTCACCCATCACCTTTTTAAGCTCCCGGCTGTGAGTACGGCTCACCGGATGCACCCTGAGGCTGCCTTTAGGATAAAACAGCAGAGTCACGCTCGTGCCGCTCAGGGCAAAGCCCAAAGCAGGATCTGAGGTCTCACTTAGGCGATACAGATAATCCCCATTACTCACCTGCTCCCCAGCTTTGAGGCTTAAAAGGCGCTTAACCGGCGGTCTGAGAGCCCTGATAACACACAGATAATGCCGATAACGACGCACCTGCAGCTCTTCAAGATGCACAAGTCCTGACTGATCTGCCCCGATCCTGCAGAGATTTAACACCTCCTGCAGCAGGGCATACTCGGGCGGCAGCCTGATATAGCGGCACAGAAACAGTCTGAGCACACACAGCATCAGGGCCTCATCCTCAAGCGGTAGAGCCTGCAGATCAAGTCCGCGCTCACATAGGGCCAGACTGAGCTTCTCCTGTGCATAGCGCATGGCTAAATCATGCTCACAGCCGCACAGATAGGCTGAGCGCAGCACCGCCTCATCGATGCCGGTAAAGCGCTCACGCAAAAGCGGCAGCACCTTAAGGCGCATGAAATTGCGTTCAAACTTAAGATAGCTGTTGGAGATATCGTAGACATAGGGGATGTCCAGCGCCTGCAGCGCCTCCTCAATCTGCGCCTTATGCAGCTGCAGCAGCGGTCTTACGATGCAGCCGCGCTCATCCTCAAGCTTAAAGCGCATGCCGGACAGGCCATAGGGACCTGAGCCGCGCTTTAACGCCAAAAGAAAATTCTCCACCTGATCATCTGCCTGATGACCAAGCAGCAGCACTCCATCCTGCACCTCGCTGATAAGAGCCTTATAGCGCTCCTGACGCGAGACCTCCTCCGGCGAGCGTCCCTGTCCATAGACTATATGCAGCTTAGGGGTTTTAAGCTCAACTCCAAGCTTTGCACACAGCTTCTGATTATGCGCAAGCCACACCGGATCATCAGCATCAAGCCCATGAATGCAGTGCACCGCCACAACCTCAAACAGAGGCTCAAGCTCTTTAAGCTTTAAGGCAACCAGCAGAACTAAGGTGGAATCGGCGCCCCCTGACAGCCCTACCACCAGACGGCAGGGTCTGAGAGCGCCCTTAAGGCGTAAAGCAAGCTTCAGAACGAGCCTGCCAGCTTCAGCACCGGTCAATATCCGTATCCCATCAGGCGGATATAGCGCTGTTCGATCAGACGATCAATAGAAAGGCTGGAAACTTCGCTGAGATCTGCAGTCAGCCGCTCTTTGAGATTGGCAGCCATCGCATCATAATCACGATGGGCACCGCCTAAAGGCTCCTCCACTACATTATCAATCAGCTTTAACTCTTTAAGCTGCGGAGCGGTAATATGCATGGCTTCGGCAGCCAGAGGTGCCTTGTCAGCGCTCTTCCACAGAATGGAGGCGCAGCCCTCAGGAGAGATCACCGAATAGGTAGAATACTGCAGCATATTCACCCTGTCCCCGACGCCAATGGCCAGCGCACCGCCGGAACCGCCCTCACCTATCACCGTGCATACCACCGGCACGCGCAGATCTGACATCAGTTTCAGGTTCTCGGCAATGGCACCGGCCTGAGAGCGCTCTTCAGCGCCGACGCCCGGATAGGCGCCCGGAGTGTCAATAAAGGTGATCACCGGCAGATTAAAGCGCTCGGCAAGCTTCATGAGTCTGGCGGCCTTACGATAGCCTTCAGGGCGAGGCATCCCGAAATTGCGCAGGGTACGCTCCTTGATATCTCGGCCCTTCTGATGGCCAATCACCACCACCGGCTTGCCATTGAGTCTGGCCAGCCCGCCGATAATGGCCTTGTCGTCAGCAAAGGCGCGCTCACCGTGGAGCTCATGATAATCCGTAAAAATCCTGTCGATATAATCCTGCGTATAAGGACGCATCGGATGACGTGAGAGCTGCGAGATCTGCCAGCAGGAAAGTGAAGAGAAGATCTTCTTGGTCAGCTCATTATTCTTTTTGACCAGCTGATTTAATTCCTTGGTCATGTCAACTTCCATGTTGACATCCTGGCTTATGCGTTTGAGCTCTTCAATGTGTTCAAGCAGATCAGCAATCGGCTGCTCAAACTCTAAATAGTTCATATCCATACTTATAAGGTCCAGCTCTTAATCAAGTTGTAGCTACCTGTCCGGGCACTGCACAGTTACAGCTGCCCTAATGCTATGTTCATCAGAGTGTTAGTATAGCAGAAAAAGGCCCAACTCTCTCCCAAAATCGGTGCATTAGTAGGCCAGGCTGCAAAGCAGGGTCTCGCTCAAGTTTATATGATTTATCACTTTATTTTTTCGCAAGATAGCCTAAGATGAAGCATAACTTGTGAAAAAGGAGCTTTATGTGATCACCAACGAGCAGGAATTCTTAGTGGCCAAAAATGCCACCACCTCCCTATTTTTACTGCCGAGCATGGCTAACCGCCATGGTCTCATCACCGGGGCGACCGGCACCGGCAAAACCGTCACGCTGCAGACTCTCGCTGAAAGCTTCAGCAGCCTGGGAGTCCCGGTCTTTATGGCAGATGTCAAAGGAGATCTCTCAGGCATTGCGGCCCCGGCACAGCCATCTGGCAAAATAGCCGAGCGCATCAGTGAGCTTAAGCTTGCAGAATCCGGCTATACACCGAAGGGCTGCCCGGTCTGCTTTTTTGATGTCTTTGGCAGGCAGGGCCATCCGCTGCGCGTCACCATCTCCGAGCTCGGACCGCTTCTGCTCTCACGCGTCCTGAATCTGAACGAGGTGCAGACCGGCCTTCTGCACATGGCCTTCAGAATTGCCGACGATCAGGGACTGCTGCTTTTAGATCTCAAGGATTTACGCAGTCTGCTCGTGCATCTTAATGAGGAGAAGGCAGAATATCAGAAAACCTATGGCAATATCTCCGCGGCAAGCCTGGGTGCCATTCAGCGCGGCTTACTGCGCCTTGAGGAGGAAGGAGGAGATCTGTTCTTCGGCGAGCCGGCCCTGAATATTGAAGATCTGCTGCAGACCGATGCAGAGGGCCACGGCATCGTCAATATTCTCTGCGCAAAAGAACTCATCGGGCGGCCTAAGCTGTATTCAACCTTCCTGCTCTATCTGCTCTCAGAGCTTTATGAAAACCTGCCGGAGACCGGCGATCCCAAACAGCCGCGGCTGGTGTTCTTCTTTGATGAGGCCCATCTGCTCTTTACCGGCATTGAAGATGCGCTGCTTGAGAAAATCGAGCAGGTGGTCAGGCTCATTCGCTCTAAGGGCGTAGGCGTGTACTTTATCAGTCAGAATCCTGCCGATCTGCCTGACACGATCCTGGGACAGCTGGGCAACCGCATTCAGCATGCGCTGCGCGCCTTCACCCCGCGCGAGCAGAAAGCCGTGCTGGCCGCCGCAGCCTCCTTCAGACCTAATCCTGACTTTGTCACAGAACAGGTCATAGGTGAGCTGGGGGTCGGCGAGGCTTTAGTCTCCCTGCTTGATGCCAAAGGTGTACCTTCTGTCGTGCAGCGCTGCTATATTCTGCCGCCGCAGAGCTATGTGGGCGCTCTTGATGAGGCGCAGAAACAGCAATGCATGCGCAACTCACTTTTACGCGGAGTCTATGATGAGAGTGTGGACCGCGAGTCAGCCTATGAGCTGCTGCAGAAGCGGGCGGCACAGAAGGAGCAGGAAGCACAGCTTGCGCAGCAGGAGCAGGCGCTTGAGCAGCAGCGGGCACAGCTTGCAAAGCAGCAGGAAAAAGAGCAGGAGCGGGAAAGACTTGCCAAAGAGCGGGAGGTACGCAGGCTTAAAAGCTCAGTGGTCAACGCGATTGCCACCCAGGCAGCCCGTTCCATCAAAAACCCGATTGGCAGAGCTATCGGCAGTTCGCTGATGCGCGGCCTTCTAGGCAATCTCTTCGGCACGCGCAAGTAGGAGTCTGCGCACCGGAGCATAGCTTCTGCGATAGCAGTCAAGCAGCGGCAGCTTTTGCAGCAGCTTAAGATGGGCAGCGGTCGGATAGCCCTTATGTCTGGCAAACTGATACTCAGGGTACTGACGGTCAAGCTCATACATCTGACGGTCGCGCTCCACCTTGGCAAGAATAGAGGCGGCCGCAATTTCCTGCACGCGCGCATCTCCCTTCACCACCGCCTCACAGCGCACCTCAAGCTTAGGCGGGATCTTATTGCCGTCACAGAGCAAAAGCTCGCAGCTGCACTGCATATTCAGATAGGCACGCCGCATCGCCTCCAGTGAAGCCCAGAGGATGTTAAGCTCATCGATTTCCGCAGGCGAGCACATGCCGATGCCATAGGCCCTGGCCCGCTCCTTGATCAGAGGCTCGAGCGCATCCCGTTTTTTCTCGCTGAGCTGTTTGGAGTCATTCAGCCCCTCAATGGGATGCTCTGGGTCAAGCAGCACGCAGGCTGCCACCACATTGCCCATCAGAGGCCCCCGCCCCGCTTCATCCGCCCCGCATACGAGGTGGGTCTGAGGGTCGAGGGGATAGCTATAGGGAGGCAGGCTAAGCTTAGCTTTGGGCATCTTAGAATTTGGGTTCGGTCTTAGAGGACTTGCCTATAAGCTCTGCATTGGTAGGCAGAGTCATTTCAGGCTCAATATCGTTTTTGAAGTTCAGCTTCTCAGAGCTTGGCAGACTCTTAGGCTCGGTCTTCACGACCGGCTCGCTTCTCTTCCCGGCTGCTGCCTCGCGAGGTCTGCTGCCATGCTCGGCAATGACCTTGAGCACGGCCTGAGCGGCAAGCTCATCTGAATTGCAGCGCATGGAATTGTGCAGATTGTAAAACTCTTTTTTCATCAGCAGATTATCTGAGGTCAGAAGCTTGATCATCTCCTCAGCCAGTGCCTCAGGGGTGCACTGATCCTGAATGAATTCATTGACCACGCGCCGATGCGCGATAAGATTAGGCAGCGAGAAGATATTGACCTTGAGCATACGCTTGCAGATGGCCGCAGTCAGTGCCGAGACCTTATAGGCTACCGCAAACGGTCTTTTGAGCAGCATGGTTTCAAGCGCAATAGTGCCTGAGGTCAGAAGCACGGCTGAACAGGAAGAGATCACCTCATGCGGACTGCCCACATAGATAGTGAGAGACAGATCCGGCGCATTTTCCAGCCAGATATCCTTGACCTGCTCGGCCAGCTCACGGGTGGGCACCGTGGAGATAAAGCAGATCTTAGGCATCTGCTTTTTGATGATTCTGGCCGTACTCGTATAGATAGGCAGCATGCGGGCGATCACGTTGGCCCGGGAGCCCGGCAGAATACCCAGCACCTTGTCCGTGACCGGCTCCACGCTGGTACGCATCAGATCAAGTCTCTCCCGCGAGAGGTTCTCATCTATTTCAAGCGGGATGGAATTGGCCAGGGTATGACCGACATAGGTGCACGGCATCCCCTGCTCATCATAGAAATCCTTCTCAAATTTCAGAAGCGAGAGCATGTGATCGCAGCTGGCCCTGATCTTCTTCATGCGGCCCTGACGCCAGGCCCACACTGAAGGACTGACATAATGTACGGTAGGAATACCCTCCGCGCGCAGCTTACGCTCAATGGTGAGATTGAAATCCGGCGCATCAATGCCCACGAACACGCAGGGCTTGGCATCCCGGATAATTCTCGTGATCTGCTTTCTGATCTTCAGAATCGGCACCAGCTGAGCGAGGACCTCGCTGATCCCCATCACCGCCAGCTGCTCGATTTTAAAGGAGGAATGCAGACCGCAGGCGATCATCTTAGGCCCCCCGATGCCGATAAACTGGGCCTCAGGATCATGCCGCAGAATAGCCAGCATCAGACCGGCTCCGAGCGTATCGCCCGAAAGCTCTCCGGCTACCAGGGCATAGAGGTGAGGATTATGCTGTTCGGCAGTCATTATCTGACAATCCCTCGGCCTGATTCTTTGAGGAACTCAACCAGCGGAGTTAAAGCGCTTTCAGTCTTGGCCATCTCGGCAATCTCCTCAACCGCCTCTTCCAGAGTCTTATGCTGCTTGTAGATAATGAGATAGGCCTTGAAAATGGCACTGATGCTCTCTTTGGAGAACCCGCGGCGCTGCAGCCCCACCTTGTTGATGCCAAAAGGCTTGGCATAGTGGCCGGCTGCCATCACATAGGGAGGTACATCCATGTTCAGCGCGGACATGCCGCCCACAAAGGCATGACAGCCCACGCGGCCAAACTGATGAATGGCGGCCAGTCCGCCGAAAATCACATAGTCGCCGATGGTCACATGGCCTGCAAGAGTGGCATTGTTGGAAAAGATGCAGTGATCGCCAATGATGCAGTCGTGTGCCACGTGCGTATTGATCATGAACAGATTATGACTGCCCACCACCGTACGGTTATTACCCTGCACGGTGCCGCGATGCATGGAACAGTGCTCGCGCATCACATTATCATCGCCGATAATGAGCTCAGTAGGCTCACCGTTGTATTTCAGATCCTGACAGGCCTCGCCTATGGAGCAGAACTGAAAGAAATGATTGCGTTTGCCAATCGTGGTTGGACCGCGGATCACGCATAAAGGCTCGATGACGGTATCATCTCCGATACTCACCTCGCCCTCGATGATCGCATTGGCCCCGATGGACACATTCTTACCAAGTTTTACCTTATCGCCAATTCTGGCACTTGGATCGATAATTCCGTTTGACTCAACCACTTTGCACCTATTGCAGTTAACGTCTTGCACACATCAGATCGGCATGACAGGCGATCTGTCCATCGACCGAAGCTTCACCTCTGAAGGAGGCAATTCCGCGGCGCTCCTTGAGGAACTCGACATCCAGCACCAGCTGATCGCCTGGCACTACCGGACGTTTGAATCTGGCATTATCAATGGAAGCAAAATAATAGAGCTCATCCTTCTGAGGCTTGCCGGCAATGGTAAAGGCCAGCACGCCGGTGGCCTGAGCCATGGCTTCTAAAATCAGCACGCCTGGCAGAACCGGCTTGCCTGGAAAATGTCCTAAAAAGAAAATCTCATTAAAGGACACGTTCTTGATGGCGCGTAAAGTCTTGCGCTCACCTTCTACTGAGTAATCAATCACTCTGTCAATCAGAAGAAATGGATAGCGATGAGGAAGGAGACTCATGATCTCTTCAATATCCATTTCGTGTTTCGTGGTCACTGCGTCAGTCACTTTGTTTACCTCTATCTAGTCAGCTTGACGTTCCGCAAGCTTGGCTACCTTTCTGTCTAATTCGTTGAGCTTATGGTACATCTCGCTGAGATGGAACATCTTCGCAATCATGTTGCGCCAGCCTTTGTTAGGCTGAGCAGGTATACCTGACGAATAAACGCCTGGCTCAGTAATTGTTCTCATGACCTGAGTGGCACCGCTGATGGTGACTCCGTCACAGATACTGATATGGCCGTTGAGCACGGTGGTTCCGCCTATAATGCAGTATTTACCGATGGTCACACTGCCGGCGATAGTGGTACTGCCCGCAATGGCCGTGCCAAAGCCGATTCTGACATTATGCGCAATCTGACAGAGATTATCGATAATGACATTATCCTCGATGACCGTATCATCAATGGCACCGCGATCAACACAGGTGCCGGCGCCGATCTCAACCTTGTTGCCGATAATCACCCTGCCCTGCTGCGGAATCTTCAGCCACACGCCCTGTTCATTGGCATAGCCGAAGCCGTCTGAACCGATGACCGCACCAGACTGCAGCAGACACTGCTCACCTATGGTGCAGTCATGATAAACCGAAACATTAGGATAAATCTTGGTCCCTGCTCCAATTTTTGCATGCGGACCAATCACGACATTCGCGCCAAGCTGTACCTCATCGCCAATCTCAGCACCCTCTGCAATGCAGACATGAGGACCTATCGCCACGTGCGCACCAAGTTTGGCATCTGGGGCAATACTGGCAGACTGCGCCACCCCAGAGGCAATAGCCGGAGTTGCATCCAAAAGCTGTGCTACCTTGGCAAAGCCGACATAAGGATCCTTGGTGATAAGAGCACTGCCCTGCCGATGAGGCAGGTCAGTCTCTCTGAGAATCACGCAGCCAGCCTGGGTCTGGCTTAACACCTCATGATAGTGAGGATCAGACAGAAAGCTGATCTCATGAGGTCCTGCAGTCTTCAGATTGGCAACCCGCTCGATCTCAAGGCTGCCATCCCCAACCAGCTGTGCGCCAATGGCACTGGCAATCTCTTGTAACTGCATCTTGCTTTATCCGTTATTTCTTGGCCTTAGATTTCTTATCATTTGCCTTCTTGTCATCAGCAGGCTTGGTATCCTTCATCTTGCTGACTCTTGCGATCACCTCAGAGGTAAGATCCACTCCGGCATCGGCAAAGGCTACCGCATCACCGCGCAGCACCAGCTTGAGATTACGCTCTAAAGCGATCTCGTCGATGGCTTTCTGCACCAGGGTAAAGAGCTTGATCTGCTCTTCCTGCATGCGCTTGCGCTGATCCTCTTCAAAGGCCTGAGCCTTGAGGTTGAAGTCAGCCTGCATCTTGGCCAGCTTACGCTCGCTCTCGGTACGGGCATCGCCCTGCAGAGTCTGCAGCTTCTGAGCTAAGGCCTTGCCGTCAGCTTCGATTTTCTGCAGTTCTGCCTGTCTTGGGGCAAATTCCTTGCTTAAGGCTTCACGGGAAGCCTTAGCCTGAGGGATATCATTTAAGATCAGAGGACCGTTGACCACGCCGATGCCTACAGAATTCTGCTCTTCAGCACTGGCCTGACCATTGATTAACAGCATGCTTACTGCAGCAGCTAATGCGAATTTCTTTAACATTTTTTATGCTCCTAAAAATCTGTGCTTGGGTTAGAACTGTCCGCCTAAATTGAAGCTGAACACGCGTCTGTCATCACCATCACGCTTCTTCAGTGCCTTGGCAAAGGAGAAGGTCAGAGGGCCTAAAGGAGAAATCCAGGTCAGCGACACACCGACAGAAGAACGGTAGGTGCTTGAGCTGTTTTCATCCTCGAAGTACTCGCCTCTGATATTGCGGTAACCATTATAGTCGCTCTTGCGGGTATCCCACAGGGCACCGGCATCATAGAAGATGGAGGATCTGACGTTGTTCTTGTAGGCTTCAGCCACGAACGGAGTCGGCATATAAATTTCAATGGAGCCTGCCCAGAAGGCGTTACCGCCGGTTGCGGTGGAAGATGAGCCGCCATTGAGATAGAAGGCCTTAGGACCGATATTGTTGTGCTTAAAGCCGCGCAGCCACTCGGTAGAACCTAAGTAGAAGTTTTCCCAGAACGGCAGGCGCTGTTTTGAACCATTCTTAGAGCCATAGCCGTTGCCGAACCCGGCACGGCCGCGGATACCCAGCACATACTGATGCTCGGCATCAAATGGGAAGTAATGGTAGGTCTCAGCAATCAGCTTGTAGTAATGCTGATCTGAGCCCGGGATGGTAGCCTGTCCGGTCAGGATCTGCTTACTGCCGCTGGTCGGGAAGACCGCACGGTCAAGAGTGGTTCTGCTTAAGCTGATGGAGGAGGTAAAGTTCAGATAATTACCCTTGCGCTCACCATTCTCATACTGGTCCCAGAAGGCCTGAGCCTGGGCAAAATGGGAACCGGTATTCTTAATCTTGGTGTGTTTGGCACCTAAGCTGTAATCAATCTTCCAGTTTTCGCTCAGAGGATAGCCCAGCATTAACTCAAGAGCGGTAGTCTTGGTGTGATAGGCCACCACATCATCGTCATCACCATTGTAGGAATCGTAGTACATACGTCCGCCGAGGCTGATGTTATTGACGGTGAAATAAGGGTCGATATAGGCTATCTCGGCATGCTTACGGTATTTATTCTTGTAAGCGGAGACGACGCCCTGGGTACCCCAGCCGAACATATTGCGCTGAGAGACGGCAGCCTGAATCAGGAAGCCTGAATCTGAGCCAAAGCCCAGACCGCCTGAAATGGAGCCGGTCGGCTGCTCTTTAACGGTGGTCTCCACGTTGACCACATCGCGGGAGGCGCCGGCGCCCACCACGTTCATGTCCACGGTTTCAAAATAGCCCAGACGGTTTAGACGGGTCTTGGAAACATCCACAGCCTCGCTTGACAGCCAGGTACCGTCCATCTGACGCAGCTCACGGCGGATCACGGTATCATCAGTACCGCTGTTGCCCTTAATCAGCATCTGAGAGACATAGAGGCGCTGACCCGGGTCGACCTGGAAGTTGATATTGACGCGCTTGTTCGGCTCATCATAGGTGCTGTAGGTGCGCACCTGGGCATTGCCATATCCATATTTGCCTAAGAAGGACTTGAGCACCGTTTCGTTTTCGGTAATACGGCGCTGGGAGTAGGTCTCACCTTCGTCCAGATCGACGAGCTTGTCCATCTGATCCTTGTATTTGAGAGTGTCGCCACGTACTGAGACCTTGCCGATCTCATACTTGTCACCTTCATTGACCACCACGGTCAGATACAGGCCCTTCTTGTCAGGGGTCATTTCCACGGAGGTGGAATCCACCTTGAATTTTACATAGCCGCGGTTGACATAATAGGTACGCAGAGCTTCAAGGTCGGCTCTGAATTTCTGGCTGTCATAACGCTGATTGGCCACAAAGTTCCACCATGGCACATCATCGCGCAGCTGCATCTGGGCTAAGAGCACATCCTCATCAAAGGCCTTGTTGCCCACGATATTGATCTGCTGAATCTCAGCCGGAATACCTTCGTTGAACTCAATCTTCACATCCACACGGTTACGCGGCAGGGTGGTGAGGACAGTCTTGACCTGAGCCTGATACATACCTGCGCTGTGATAGAAATCCTCCAGGGATTTCTGAATATTCGAGAGAGTCTGCACGTTCAAAGGCTCGCCGGCCTTTAAGCCCTGCTGCTCCACCACGTGCTTCAGAGCTTCCTCGTCAATCTGCTTGTTGCCCGCAAATTCCACCGTACCAATGGTCGGTCTCTCTTCCACGGTCACAATAAAGGTATTGCCTTCGCGAGAAAGTCTTACATCATCAAAGTCACCAGTCTCATAGAGGCTTTTCATCGCCTGAGTGGTCAGTTCATCATTCATCGTATCGCCTGGTTTGACTGGCAGGGCCATCAAGACAGCACCGAGCGATATACGGTTCAAGCCACGCACCTCGATGTCACGTACAACAAAGCTATCTGCAGCTGCACACAGTGACATACTCAACATGAGGGAAGAGCCTAGTAACAGACTTCCCATAATCCGTTTTTGTTTATGAGACATATGTGAAAAATCCTAATATTAACATTCCTTTGCCATCCAAAGCCTCGCTTAAAGTTAAGTCAGACCACGGATATCATTAAATACGGCAAAGACCATCAGTGTAATCAGCACGCTGAAACCCAGGGAGGTCAGCATATAGCGCGCCCTGGCGCTAGGTTCATGACCTGTTACGGCTTCATACGCGATGAACAATAACTGACCGCCATCTAGTACAGGGATCGGAATCAGATTCAAAATCCCTAAGTTTACACTAATAGCAGCCAAAAAACTTATAAAGAAAGAAATCCCTATGCTTGCACTTTGTCCGGCGCCCTTAGCCAGAGCAATTGGACCTGAAATATTTTCAGCAGAAATAGCGCCCGTCAGCATTTTGGAACAGGCGACCACCACCAGCTTTGACATGCGGTAAGTCTCCTGCAGAGAGACTTTAACTGCATCCACAAGACCATAGCGGATCTCTTTTCGAAGCTCACTCAAACCTGTTACTTTAGCACCAATCCCGATAAAAGGCACTGACTTATTTTGCTTTATGTCCTTGTGCAGCTGTGGAACGACCTTGGCAGAGTACTTGGCACCGTCGCGTAATATTATAAGCTCCAGAGGACCAGGCGGTGCATTCTGAATGGCATCCTGCACTCTGAAGAAATCCGGCGTGTCCGTGTCACCGACCCGCACAATGGCATCCCCGGGTTTCAGCCCGGCCAGTTCCGCAGGCGAGAGCGGCGCTACGGAGTCAATCTGGTTGTCAACTCTGCCGTAGCAGCGTCTTAGCCCGATCAGATAGAGGGCATCCGTCCTGGGGCCTAATTCAAGGTCCTGCACGCTGAGCTGCAGCCTGCGAACCTCGCCATGCCCAAGCTCACCTGCCACCTCAACCTGCACCGGTCGGTCAGAGCCCACCTGCGGCATAATCATCAGCATCACATCCTGCCAGCTCTGCACCCTGGAGTCTGCCACCTTCTGAATCAGATCATAGCGCATAAAGCCTGCCTGCTGAGCGCTGGAGCCTGGCAACACATCGCCTACCACCGGCTGCAGAATGGTGACCCCGCTCAGATTGATGCCCGTATACAGCACCACGGCCAAGATGAGATTCATCAGAGGTCCGGCGGCAATGATAAAGGCGCGCTGCTTTAAGGATTTGCTTAAAAAGGAATCCGGGCCGGAAGCTTCGTCACTCTGCTCTTCACCGAGCATTTTGACATAGCCGCCCAGAGGAATCACCGACAGCGCATACTCGCAGCCGTCCTGTCCCTGTTTTCTGAACAGCACCTTGCCAAAGCCGATGGAAAAGCGCAGCACCCTAACTTTGCACCAGCGGGCGGCATAAAAATGTCCCGCCTCATGAACGGTGATGAGAATGCCAAGAGCTAGGGCAAAGCAGCACAGATTCCAGAGCGCACTAAGCATGGAAATGCTCCAGGGCAAGCGTCGCCAGCTCTCGTGCCCGCCTGTCTGCGTCCATAATCTCCTCAAGGCTGTAGACCGGTCCGTCACAGCCGCGCGCAAGTACCTCTGAGACCACCGAGGCAATCTGCAGGTATTTAAGTCTGCCGTCGAGGAAGGCCTGCACGGCTACCTCATTGGCGGCATTAAGCATGGTCGTGGCCCCCTGTCCTGCGGCACTTGCCTGCATGGCAAGCCTGAGGCAGGGATAACGCGCATAGTCAGGATGCTCAAAGCTGAGATTGCTTAAGGCGGTAAAATCAAGCGCGCCCACCCCTGAGTCAAGACGCAGAGGATAGCCTAAGGCGCGGGCAATCGGGGTGCACATATCAGGCCTGCCCAGCTGCGCGAGCACCGCGCCATCGATATAGGAGACCATCGAGTGCACCACGGACTGAGGATGAATGAGCACTTCTATATCCTCAGCGCCGGCATTGAAAAGATAGCGCGCTTCAATAAACTCAAGGCCCTTGTTCATCATGGTGGAGGAATCGATGGTGATCTTAGGTCCCATCGCCCACACCGGATGAGCCAGGGCTTCCCTGACGGTGACATGCTCAAGCTTGTCAAGCGCCGTGGTTCTGAACGGCCCGCCAGAGCCGGTCAGCAGAATGCGGGAGACCCCATAGGCCTTCAGCTCACAAAAGCCAATGTTATTTTGCAAGGCCTCAGGCAGACATTGAAAAATAGCACTATGCTCGCTGTCAATCGGCAGCACTCTGACCTGATGCCGTTTAACCTCATCAAAAAACAGCCGTCCTGACATCACCAGGGCTTCCTTATTGGCAAGCCCGATGTCCGTTCCGGCCCTGACGGCTTTGAGCACCGGTCTTAAGCCGGCCGCCCCCACGATGGCATCAATGACCAGATCAGCCTCTCCATCTCCGGCCAGCTCCTCAATCCCGCTCTCGCCGCTGAGCACTTCGATCTTAAGCCCGCGTTCCTTAAGCTCTGAGGCAAGGCTGGAAGCTGCCTTGTGATCGGAGAGCGCGACGCGGGAAGGTCTGAACTCCTCACACAGACTGAGCATTTTTGAGACGGAGGTGGCACAGCTTAGCGCATGAATTTTAAAGTCCTGAGGATGCAGGCGCACGACCTTTAAGGTACTGCTGCCGATCGAGCCGGTAGCGCCCAGAATAGACAGAGTCAGCATTAGAACAGCTCCCCGCCAAGCAGCCAGTTGAAGGTCAGAAAGAGCGGCACCGCCGCAAGCTGTGAGTCAATGCGATCCAGCATGCCGCCATGTCCCGGGAAGATGCGGCCGGAATCCTTGATGCCGGCAATGCGCTTTAACATACTCTCAACAAGATCCCCTTCCACCGAAAAGAGGATCACCAGCACACCGCTTACGGTCAGGTTAAGAGGCTGCTCGGCAAAGCTGCCGAAACAGCCGAGCTTCGTGAAAACAAACAGTCCCAGAAGGGCGGTCACAATTCCGCCTAACAGACCTTCTAGGGTCTTTTTCGGACTGACGTTAGGCAGCATCTTGTGCCTGCCCAGGAAGCGGCCGCAGAAATAAGCCCCAGAATCAGCACACCACACCAGAGCCATCACCGAAAGCACCAGATAGGCCCCGGCCTTAGGGTCTAAAGCGTAGTTCTGGGCTCTTAAGGTCAAAAGGGCAAACAGAAAAGGCACCAGCAGCCACAGGCCATAAATGGTCGCATACAGCTTATGGTGCGCCCACTCCTGTCCCTGTGGATATCGCCACAGCAGCGGCAGTGACACAAGCCAGAGCGGGAGGCTTGAGCAGATAATCACCTTCAGCACGGCCGGCACCTCATGCGACACATACAGTCCCGGCGGAGCGATAAAGAACAGTGCGCTTGAGAGTACGCAGGCCAGCACCAGAAAAGGAATGCGCTGGGCATAGCCAACCAGCGGCCCCATCTCCCAGGCTCCCACGGTATATATGAGCAGAGCGCCCATCGTAAATACAGGATAATCCGCGATAAACAGCCAGGCTAGCGTGGCAATAATGAGAACTATCGCGGTGATAATTCTTGTCAGCATTTAAAATCTTCTTGATTCTTAACTTGCTCTGAGGTCATGCCGAAACGACGTTCTCTTGAATTGAAGAAGTCGATGGCAAGGTCAAGCTGCGCGGCATCAAAGTCAGGCCAGAGCACATCCGAGAAATACACTTCACTATAGGCTGCCTGCCATAGCAGGAAGTTTGAGATCCTCTTCTCGCCGCCTGTTCTTATCAGAAGATCAACATCGTCAGCTACCGACAGATAAGAGGTAATCACCTTCTCATCAATGGCCGAGGGATCCATCAGCCCCATGGCACATTTCATCGCCAGCGCGCGCGTGACCTGCAGCAGATCCCATCTGCCGCCATAGTTGGCCGCAATCTGCAGCACCAGCCCCGTACAGTCTACAGTAGCTGCCTGCAGCTCATCGATAGACTCCTGGAGGGAGGTCGAAAACCTGCTGGTGTCACCGACCACGACGGTTTTGATGTTGTGAGACTTTAGATTGGGAGTTTCAAGTTGAATGGTTTCTGCAAACAGGCGCATCAGGGCATTGACTTCAATCTGCGGACGCTTCCAGTTTTCGCTGGAGAAAGCAAACAGGGTCAGCACCTTAACTCCGCGTTTAGAAGCTGCTTCGACTACCTTGCGGACTGCATCGGCACCCGCACGATGCCCCATAATCCGGCTCTGACCCTGAGCCTGTGCCCAGCGGCCGTTGCCGTCCATAATGATAGCAATATGGCGGGGTACGCCCCCACCTTTGGCAATTTGTTCTTCCATTAGAGCGTATATTAGATTTCCATCAGTTCTTTCTGCTTACTCTGGAGCATATCCTCGCTCTTCTTGATAGCTGCATCGGTGAGCTTCTGGATCTGCTCCTCTCCCTGACGCTGCTCGTCCTCGGAGATCTCCTTGCTCTTCTGCAGATCTTTAAGTTCGGCATTGGCATCACGGCGCACATTGCGGATCTCCACCTTGCACTGCTCCACTTCCTGCTTGACGATCTTGACTAATTCCTTACGGCGATCCTCGGTGAGCGGAGGCAGCGGCACTCTGATCTCAGAGCTGGTAACCACCGGATTCAGACCTAAATCAGATTTCTGAATGGCGCGCTCCACATCCTTGACCGCATTGCGATCAAACACGCTGAGCTTTAAGGTTCTGGCATCCTCAACATTGACCTGAGCCACCTGGCGCAGCGGGGTAGGTGAACCATAGTATTCCACCATAATCCCATCTAAGATGCCTGGCTGGGCACGACCGGTCCTGATCTTGCCTAGTCTTGTATCTAAGGATGTCAAAGCTTTCTGCATCTTGGCATCAGCATCTTTTTTGACGTCTTGTAACATTTTTTTCTCCTTAATCTGAAATTACGGTGCCCTCAGCCTGGCCTAAAGCCGCCTTCATAAAGGCCTCAGACTTCTGCATGGAAAATACTCTGATTGGCATATTATGCTCTTTTGCCAGCGCAAAAGCTGTGAGATCCATAACCTTTAGTTCACGCCTGATCACTTCATTAAAACTTAAACGTTCAAAACGCTCGGCCTGAGGATTTTTCAGCGGATCTTCTGAATATACGCCATCCACCTTGGTGGCCTTAAGCACTTCCGTGCAGTCAAGCTCAATGGCTCTTAACACTGCCGCGGTATCGGTGGTGAAGAACGGCGCACCGGTGCCGCCTGAGACTATCACACATTCGCCTGAAGCGAGCAGTTCACGACCTTCTCTGGCCTGATACTGACGGGTAATGGAGGGAATGCCGTAGGCACTCATCAGGGTGCATCTGCCGCCCTGTTTAATGAGCTCCTCGCGCATGGCAATGCCGTTCATAATCGTGGCCAGCATGCCCATCTGATCTCCTGCCACCCGATCAAATCCACCCTGCTGCAGAGCTGCTCCGCGGAAGATATTGCCTCCGCCGATGACCAGTGCAGTCTGTACGCCCTGCTGCTGAACGGAGAGAATTGAAGAGGCGGTCGCGGCCAGTACTGCGGGATTGATCCCGAAGCCATCCTCACCGGCTAGCGCCTCACCTGAAATCTTTAACAGAATTCTGCGTGTTTTTTGTTCGGCCATGTTGGTTCTATCTAAGTTTAAGCTTGTTTTTTAAGAGTTTCAAAGAGTTGACCGCTTACAATTAGGCTTGGCTAACTTAAGCTGGTCCTTCAAAAAAAGGGAGTATTAGAACTCCCCTTTTAATACCCACTATGATTATCTCAAATCAGAGCTTGATTTGTATAGATCAAAGTGCATGAAAAATTATTTCTTGGCAGCATCCATCTGAGCTTTAACTTCAGCAGCGAAGTCTTCAACCTTCTTCTCGATGCCTTCACCGACCTCAAGACGCACGAAGCTGACAGCTTCAGCACCGTGCTCTTTGAGCATCTGGCCCACAGAGATTTCCGGATTCTTCACAAACGGCTGACCGGTTAAGGATACTTCACCGGTGAATTTCTTCATACGGCCGGCCACCATCTTCTCAGCGATTTCCTTTGGCTTGCCTGACTGCATAGCGATGTCGATCTGAATCTGTCTCTCATGCTCAACCACTTCGGCAGACACATCTTCAGGCTTGACAAACTGAGGACGGGAAGCGCAGATATGCATTGCCACATCCTTGCCCACTTCTTCGTTGCCGCCCTTTAAGACAGCAGCCACACCGATCTTCTTGTTAGAGTGCAGATAAACACCTAAGGTCTCACCATCCTGAGCCTTGACGAAGCAGACGCGACGCACCTGCAGGTTTTCACCGATTTCAGCGACCAGGGCAGTCAGAGCCTCAGAGACCTTCTGACCATCCAACTGAGCGTTGTTCAAAGCATCGATGTCTGAAATTTCCTGGGCTAAAGCAAGGTTGGCCACCTTCTCGGCAAAAGCACCAAACTGGGCATTCTTAGCGGCAAAGTCAGTCTCAGAGTTAACTTCGACCAAAGCTACCTTGTTACCAGACTGTGCACAAGCGATCACACCTTCAGCTGCAGTACGGCCTGCCTTCTTAGCGGCCTTGACGGCACCGCTCTTGCGCATCTCATCGATAGCTTTCTGCATGTCGCCATCGGTGGCCACCAGGGCCTTTTTGCAGTCCATCATGCCTGCGCCAGTAATTTCACGCAGCTCTTTGACCATAGCAGCAGTAATGTTAGCCATGTTCTATCATCCTCTTAAATCAAAAAAGACTGGAATTATCCAGCCTATTAAATTCTCATCACGAAGGTCTGCTCCGGGTTTCAGAGCAGACCCACAATGGGATCGCAAGACCCCCTTGGAAAACTTATTCGGCCTGTTCAGCTTCTGCAGGAGCATTTTCACTCTGCTCTGCATTTTCCTGAGCACTAGCTTCGTTTTCTTCACGCACCATCTCGGTACGGGCAGCGTTGATGGTTTCAACAGCGCCCTTCAGGTAAAGCTCGACGGCACGGATGGCATCGTCATTACCTGGGATGACGTAATTGACGCCATCAGGATCGGAATTGGTATCCACTACAGCCACCACCGGGATGCCCAGATTGTTGGCTTCTTTAATAGCGATATGCTCTACTTCAGCATCAATTACAAATAATGCATCCGGCAGACCGCCCATATCCTTGATACCGCCTAAGGAACGGTTAAGTTTCTCAAGCTCGCGGGAGCGCATTAAGGCTTCTTTCTTGGTCAGCTTGTCAAAAGTGCCATCCTGAGACTGAGTCTCCAGATCCTTAAGACGCTTGATGGACTGACGCACAGTCTTCCAGTTGGTCAGCATACCGCCTAACCAGCGATGATCCACATAGAACTGACCGCAGGAAGTAGCAGCAGGACCTACCTTGTCGGAAGCAGCGCGCTTGGTACCCACAAATAAAACCTTGCCGCGATGTGCAACAGTGCTGCTTAAGAAGTTTAAGGCAGCCTCATAGCATTCTACGGTTTTCTCAAGATTAACAATATGAACACCGTTTCTGGCACCGAAGATGTACTGTTTCATCTTAGGATTCCAGTAACGGGTCTGATGACCAAAATGAACGCCAGCCTGCAGCATGTCGCGCATAGTAATAGTAGACATATTTAAATACCTCAATAGGGGTTAAGCCTCCACTGTTTCATCTGTTAGACCCTCACGGGCACCCCACAGCAGATGTGTGCAAACAGTGTGTGTTTTCTAAAAAATAACCTAAAAACCCTGGACAAAAATCCAAGGCAGGCTATTTTAGCATGACACCAGGACCTACTCAAGCCAGGCGCAAAAAAATCTGCAAAGCTTCGATGACCTGCTTTAAAGCCTCTCTTCAAGGTGGGTCAAATACTCCTCAAGCTCAGGACTTAAGCGCCTCTGACTGCGCACGCATTTGGCACCGAGCCGCGCCAAGGTCTCAAGCGTGCATGAGCCTTTGGGCAGACGCAGGAGCACTCTGAGTCTGACGACCCTGCGCATGCTGACATGCTCTCCTGTGTATTCATAAGGCAGATTGCTCTCTAGCACCTGACACTTAAAGAGCACCTCTCCAATTGGCTTGGTCACATAGATATAGGCATAGTCATCAGGCTTGAGCGCCGCGCTCTGCTTCCATTCCACCTCATCTTTAGAGGAGAAATACTCTATGACATCAAAAAAGGAGGCATTGGCAGGAATAAGCCAGCTCTGAGGGCGCTGTGTTCTCTCAGGCGCGCCTCTGCTCCTGACCACGAGGCTGCGGCTCTTTTCCACCAGAGCATAAAGGTCGGCATCAGAGAGGCTGTCATCTAAAAGCACACTTATCCAGTATTTATGATTCATGTGATAGCCAGGATAAATGCCGGGCCGCTTGAGCAGGGCAGGCATACTCTCAGCCTCTGCCTTAAGATTGACAATTTCAAGCTGCTCAGAGGCCTCTGCTGCCGCACAGTCCGTCTCAACCTTGCTGCGCGGCACATTCATCACGAGAGCATACCATTTCTGATTGTCCCTGACTCTGAAGGAGGCAAAGCCCTTGCCCTGCGGCTTTGAGAAAGGATAGTCAGGTGTTTCGCCATAATGCTCCTTAAGATAGACGGCAAGCCGGTTAGTCTGAGCCTGCACAAAAAGCTCCTCCTGACAGCACTGCGCGGCAATCTTTTCAAGCAGCTGCACATAGCCTGCGCGCACTTTCCTCACAAAGGCGCCCTGCTGCGTCTGCAGGCGCAAAGGCAGATACTCAGATCCGGTATCCACCTCAATGACCTGACCGCTCACAGCTCCTGTTTTACTTACGCTCAGCTTTGCCACAAATGCGCCGTCTAAAAACTCAGCCTGATAGCTGTAGCCTGCGGCGGTTTTGGTAAAGCCTGCCGGCTCTAGGTTCTCAAATTTAAAACTTTTACGGGCAAAAACCTGCTCTTCCAATGCCATGCGTTAAAAACCTTCGCGAAAATTTACTGTATTTAGAAAGCCTGACTTAAGCCTCAGCCTGAAAAATCAGAAAAAAGTTCAGAAGCTGACCGCTCGCAAGGTTTTAATCCTGCAATCCGCTACAATTTAACTTAATTTTCATCTTTATGTAGCTGCACCTTACAGGCTGGAGTTTCTATGCGCAAACTTAGTTTAATTCTACTGCTGCTCTGCTCTCTCATCCTGAGTACTTCCTGTACTCTCACAAAAGAGGAGAGCCAACCGCAGGACAGCTTCACACGCTCTGACTATCAGAGCATTATAGAGGATGCGAGCAGTCCTAGCGCTGCAAAATTAAAGCCTCATCTGCTGCTGCTCAAGGGCCCCGGTCAGGATCCCCGTCAGGAATGGCTGCAGCTTGGCAGTCAGGATTTCGTGCTGGTGGCCACCATGGTCACCGAGGAGGTCTTAAAATTCTGGCAGGACAGCGCCCCTTTTACCGTCAAGGTTGACTGTTTTGTCACGGTTCCCGGCGAGCTTGCCGAGCAGCGTGCCGATTTTGCGGGGCTTGAGGGTGAGGCTCTGCGCCGACGTCTCATTCAGAAGTTGGGGCTTTCCTATACAAGCCAGCATGACCATGTGGTCCTCTTCTATGCTGACAGACGCGGCATCATCAGACCGGCCTTTAATCCCGATCCTGCCTCAGAGCTTACCGAGCTGAGCTTTCCTGCTGGCACCTCAGATACATATATACAGTGGTTTGATGAGCAGAAGCGCAGATGCTACAGCGCAGATCCGCCTTTTCCTTTCACCCAGCTTGGCTATACCTATGACTGGGGCAGCCCTGATAAGCACCATTTCGGGCTGAGTGAATTTGTGGTGTTAAAAGGCACTAAGGTCAAGGTCAAGGCTATTCTGAGCTATGCAGACTATATCAGGGCCTATGCTCAGTAAACTTTTAGCCTAACTTTTATTTAACTGCAGCTATAAGCTGTTTATTTTCCTGCTAGCGAGGAGCATTATGAAATACCAAACTTTAGGTAAAACTGACATTAAGGTGTCTAAAATCTGCGTGGGCTGCATGTCTTATGGCAAAGCCTCCGATAAATTCCAGCCCTGGACCTTAAACCCAGAGGACAGTGAGAAGATGATCGGCTATGCGTTTGATCAGGGCGTGAATTTCTATGACACCGCCAATAACTATGCCTTTGGCACCAGCGAGGAGTATCTTGGCCAGGCCCTCAGAAACCTCAAGATCCCCCGCGATCAGGTGGTGATTGCCTCGAAGGTCTATTTCAACGAAGGCTATCTCTCTCCTGCCGCCATTGCCCGCGAGATCGAAGGCACGCTGCGCCGTTTAGGCACCGACTATCTTGATCTCTATCAGATCCACCGTTTTGATCATGAGACTCCGATGGAAGACACCATGCAGGCCCTCGATAAACTGGTCAGGGCCGGCAAGGTGCGGGCGCTGGGCGCCTCGGCCATGTACGGCTATCAGTTCCATAATCTGCAGATTATCGCCAAGGAGCAGGGGCTCACCCCGTTCTCCACCATGCAGAATCACTACAATCTGCTCTACCGCGAGGATGAACGTGAACTGATCCCGGTCTGCAAACAGTATGGCGTCTCGCTGATCCCTTACTCGCCGCTGGCAGCCGGACATCTGTGCCGTAAAGAATGGGACAGTGACAGTATGCGCAACGCCACCGACAAGGTCATGCACCGCAAATACGATAAGACCAAGGAGGCTGATCTGAAGATTATCGCCAGGGTAGCTGAGCTTGCCGAGCGGCTGCAGGTCAGCATGACCGAGGTGGCCTTAGGCTGGATGCTCAACAGGGGGATCTGCGCTCCGATTGTCGGTGCCACCAAGGTCAAGCACTTCGATACGGCGCTCAAGGCCGTCGATCTCAAGCTCAGCGCTGAAGATCTGGCCTATCTTGAAGAGCTCTATGTGCCGCACTCCATCTCAGGAGCCACCACCGAGAACGTCAAGCTTTAAAAACCCAAGCAAAGGGCGGCTGTAAAGCCGCCCCTCTCCCTAATCTGCTAAAGCTGAGGCTCTAGTCCATTCTCTTAATCACTAAGGACGTGTTCACGCCGCCAAAGGCAAAATTATTGGTCTGAATGTACTCGGTATCGATAAGCCGCGGCTCATCCATGATGTAGTCAAGCTCTCCGCACTCCGGATCAGGATTATGCAGATTCACGGTTGGAGCAAACCAGCCTTCACGCATCATCATCAGTGACATCCAGGCCTCGGTCGCCCCGCAGGCTCCCAGGGTATGGCCAAAATAGCTCTTGAGCGAAGAGAATGGCGTCTTATGCCCGAATACCGCAGCCGTAGCCAGACTCTCAGCTATATCACCCTTGGTGGTGGCAGTGCCGTGGGCACAGATATAACCTATTGCGCTGGGCGGCAGGCCTGCCTGCTTTAAGGAATTGCGGATACAGATCTCAATGGTCTCATGACTGGGCTGGGTAATATGGGTCGCATCACAGTTGGTGGCAAAACCCACTACCTCGCCATAGATCTTGGCACCGCGGGCCCTGGCATGCTCATACTCTTCAAGAATCAGCGCGCCTGCGCCCTCACCAATCACCAGACCGTCGCGGTCCTTGTCAAAAGGCGAAGGGGTCAGCTTAGGCGTACTGTTCTTCTGCGTGGTGGCATAGAGGGTATCGAATACGGCAGCATCAGCTGAATCAAGTTCCTCAGCTCCGCCTGCCACCATGATGGTCTGATAGCCATCCCGGATCGCCTCATAGGCATATCCTATAGCCTGACTGCCTGAGGTACAGGCGCTCGAGGTCGGGATCAGGCGGCCGCGGATCCCGAAGAACAGGCTGACATTCACCGCCGCGGTATGCGGCATCATCTTGACATAGGTGGTCGAGGTGATGTCGTCGGTATTTTTATGAAAGAGCATACTGCCAAAGGCAGAGATCGCATCCATGCCGCCTGCGGAGGAGCCAAAGGCAATGCCCGTCTCCCCGTTATGCAGAATCTCATCATCCAGCAGGCCCGCCTGCTCAAGCGCAAGCTCGGTGGCCCGCGTGGAGTAGAGCGACAGCGTACTCATGGAACGGATCTTTTTTCTAATATAATGAGGCGGCAGCTCAAAATTTCTGACCGGTGCTCCGACGCGCGTCAGAAGGCCATTGACCCCGTCCCACTCTGACATATAGGTGCAGGCATTTTCACCGCGTTTTAATCCCGCGGCCACCTCCTGCCAGCTGCTTCCAAATGCGGTGATCCCGCTCATACCCACAATGACAACCCGTTTTGGCATTCTCAACTCCGCCTTAAACTCTAATTACAACATTCCACCGTTAACTGAAATCACCTGACGCGTAATATAGGCCGCCTCAGGCTGCAGCAGAAACTTACACAGTGCCGCCACCTCTTCAGGCTTGCCCTTGCGCTGCATCGGGATCATCGAGATGATCTGCTTTTCCAGCTGAGCATCAAGCTCCCCCATCTCTGTCTCAATCAGGCCCGGCGCAATACAGTTGACCGTTATCTTGCGCTTGGCAACCTCGAGGGCCAGAGCCTTAACCGCCCCGATGAGACCAGCCTTGGCAGCTGAATAGTTGACCTGACCGCGATTGCCCATGATCCCTGACACTGAGGAGATCGCAATAATCCGACCAGCTCTCGCACTGATCATCGGCATAATACAGGGTTTGACCGTATTATAAAAGCCATCAAGCGAGGTGGCGATGACGCTGTCCCATTCCTCATCGCTCATCAGCGGAAAAGCCTGATCATGGTTGATGCCCGCATTGCAGATCACGCCATAATAGGCGCCATGCTGCTCGATATCTTCACTCAGCACCGCCCTGGTCTGCTCACGGTCGGTCACATCAAACTGCAGCAGGGACGCGCTGCCGCCCTGCCCGACAATACTGGCCGCACACTCCTGTGCGCCGCTCTTTGAATGACGATAATGCAGCACCAGCTCATACTCAGACGAGGCTAAAGCCAAGGCCATGGCCCTGCCCAGTCCCGTACCCGCACCTGTAATCAATACACGTTTCACGTCTTTAATCTCGCTTAAATAGTTGTTCTAATTGTGCATGGGTGGCCTGATACACATTGACACGCCCCTGACACAGCCTTGTGCCGTTACAGCAGATCTCGCCGATACAGCTGCCGAAGGTAGGGTCCTCCATCAGACTTTCAATGCAGATTTTAAGCACACTGTCATGCTCAAAAAAAGCACAGTCCATGCGCAGATCGCGCACGCTGATCACCATGCCTAAAGGCATGTTGACCCGTCCTCTAATCTCATTCTGATACCCTGACCACACCCCGACTGTCTGAGAGATCAGCTCCAGCGCATAGAAATTAGGCAGATTCTGTCTGTCATCCAAAAAAGGCGCGAGCACGCTGTGCTCACTGACTGACACCTCACAGTGACAGGTTCTCTCGGTAATGGCTACGACCTTATCGAGCAGCACCATCGGAGGTCGATGCGGCAAATAGCCCTGCGGCGCTTTAAACTCAGTCACGGCTCTCTCCTATCACCAGTACGGCGTTATTGCCTCCAAAAGCAAAGGCATTGCTCAGCACTACCTTGGAGTGCAGTCTGTCCTGCTCATGCAAAAGGCCGCAGGGAGTCAGGCTGTCATCATAGGGGCTCTGTGAAAAGTCCTGCGGCGGCAGCGGCACATCTCTGGCAATCAGCAGCGCGCCCATCACCGCTTCAGTAATGCCGGCAGCGCCTAAGGTATGTCCGGTTAAATATTTGGTACTGCTGCAGGGCACCTGCTCTCCAAACACGGCATTGACCGCCAGGGACTCCGTTTTATCGTTGGCTGGAGTGGCAGTCCCGTGCAGGCTGATATACCCGACCTCCTGCGCTTTGAGCCCGGCCATCTCAAGAGCCCCCTGCATTGCGGCAATCGCGCCCCTGCCATCAGGACAGGGTGCTGAGGCATGATAGGCATCGCTGCTCTCGCCAAAGCCCAGCACGGCTAAAGGGGCCGGCTCCCTACTGAGCAGCATCAGGCCGGCGCCCTCGCCGATACTGATGCCGCAGCGATCTCTGCAGAACGGGTTGCAGCGCTCTTTGGCCAGCACCCCCATACTGTCAAAGCCATTGATAGGCATTCTGCTTAAGGTATCTGCTCCGCCGACCAGCGCGGCATCACACAGACCGGCATCGAGCAGTCTGATAGCCTCAATGACGGCCCGGGCCGAGGAGGAACAGGCAGTAGAAATGGTATAGGCAGGCCCTGCAAGCTTTAAATAGCGCTGAAGAAAGCGGGAAGGATCGCCAAGCTCCTGCATCTCATAGCTCCATTTAGAGTAGGACTCATGTCTGAAGCTTGCCTCAACCGCAAGTCCTGATTCATACAGACCTGAGGTGCTGGTCCCCATCACCACGGCCAGGCGATCTGCCCCCACCCTCTCAAGCTCAGCTAGGACCTCGGCTTTAATCTCCAGCAGCGCTTTTAGCAGCAGGCGGTTGTTGCGGCTGTTGTGCAGAGGGAGGCTCTCAAACTCCTGATGCAGCCTGGCACTCTCAAGATCACAGCTGACCCTGCCTACATAGGTGGAACGCTGATGCGTAAGCCAGCTGTCATCTCTCTGCAGTCCGCCCTGTAAGGCGGCAAGATGCTCCGCCACCTCGTCTGTGCTGCTGCCCAGAGCATTGAGCACGGCATATGCTTTAATGTAAATCATAGCAATCTAATTATCTAAATAGGCTAACTTAATCTGATAGTTAAAAACCTTCTGTACTATTTTAAGCGGATCCTGTGCGGTGTCCGACCTGGCATAGCTAATTTCCGTGACTGTCTCCTGTCCATGTTTCAACAGGCGCTGATGTCCGTCATCAACTAGGCAAAAACCATCTGGCAGCACCTCATTTACCGTCTCAACCGGATAGAAGGCCAGCATGATATCAAAGACAATCTGCGAGAGCGGCGGCACTTTATCCTTAAAAGGTGAATACACATCAAGCGCTCTCCCATCATACCTGCAGGAGAATAATTTTACCCCCAGGGGACTGAAGCCCACTAAAGATAGAGAGTCGGGCTTAAGCTCAAGCACCACCAGCAGAGGATCTAGCTTATGCTCCTGATACTGTGCATTCAGAAGCTGCTTGACCGTGCGGGTAAACCCAAGCTTCGGCACCGGCAGCCGCACCTGATGCTCAGGAGTTATCGCCACCACCAGAGGATCAGAGGATGCACTGCTATAGCTCACCTCCTCATCCAGAGAACAGCCGCTTAAGGCTAAGGCCCCTGCCAGCATCAGTACCCAAATCCGCTTCATTATCCAAACCTTAGCTACCGCGTGAATTAGCTTACTTTATATTTCTAAAAATTTCAGAATAAATTATGGCATTTTGGCTTTAAAAAATAAAATTATAATGAAATAATACACAAACATTATTTCACGAACAGCTCGTGGATAACATTTCGATTAGTTTGCTAATCATAATTTTGGGAGTTTGTATGAAACATCTAATTTATATCTGCTTAGCCGCAGTGCTGGCCTTTACCTCAGTCACCGGCTGCACAACCACCAAACAGATCACCCAGGCCTCAAGCCCGGTAGCCCCAGGCACTAGCGTCAAGGAAATCAGACAGGCCATTGTGGAAGCTGCCAATATACGCGGCTGGTCTCTGCAGGAGAATGGCGCCAATTCCTTCCTCGCTAACCACAGCAGAGGTCAGTATTCTGCTACCGTGCAGATCGACTACACCAGCACAAACTATGTGATTTCCTATGTCAGCAGCACCGGCTTCAAGCACGGCAACGGCAAGATTGACAAGCACTATAACGACTGGGTAATCAATCTTGATAAAGAAATTTCTTCTTCAATCAACAAACAGCATAATCTGAGATTAAATAAAACCAAATAATTTTACCTTAGGGTAATTTAGCAGCGTCAGGTTTTCCAAAAGCCTGGCGCTTTATTATTTAAGCTTAGCCTGATAAGTTTAAGAGCAAAGTTCTTCCTGAGCTGGAGTCTTTAATAAGTATAAAAATAATTCATAGACAACTGATTATCTGAATAATTAAATAATAATTTGTTCGGTATAAATATAAACAGATAAAGACAGCGTAAGTTAGTGTAAAGATTACTAAGACTTATAGTCCACCTGCATTAAACTTATAAGGCATTGCGCATTAAGCTCAGAGGATTTACTTCTTGAAAAAGTAAACTTATTAATGTAATCTTGCACAAAAATTTTTTGCAAGCTAATCTAGTTTCAGGAAGCAGATTAAATGAAAAACCTTCTTCAAGTTTTAACATTAGTTGCCCTTACCATTCTAATGTCAGCCTGTGCGCACCGACACAGCGAGATCTATGAGCCATACGGCAGTGTGCCTTCTTCTCTTTCTATCGAGCAGGTGCAGAATGCGATTGAAAGAGCCTGTGTGCAGTACAGATGGAGCATAGATTCCAAAACTCCCGGTATCATCAGAGCAAGACAGTACATGAACAAATGGGGTGCGGTGGTTAATATCCATTACGACAGGAACAGTTATCACATCTACCTTGCCGAAGCTTATGGCCTTCGCTATAACCAGGCACGTCACACCATTCATGGGCACTACAATACCTGGGTATCTAATTTAGCTCAGGCTATCAACGAACAGTTAAGCTATGCAGGTTTAAGTCATTAGTCAGACTGAGACTGCATGCCTGAACCTGCGGCACAGCTAAAGTGCCTTAAACCAGGCCGCAGCCTGTGAGGCTCGGCCTTTGTTAATGCATCGGCAGGCTGCCCTGTCATACCTGATGCTGTCAGGGTAAGCCTCTGCCTGCTGCCAGAACAAGTCCATGCTATTAAACAGGCTAAGCTGTACTTAAATTACAGCACTTTAGTCAGAGCCAGCTTCAGGGTCTCTTCTAAACTAACTGCCGTCACTGTCCAGGTGCCGCTAGACTTGTAGCAGGCGGTTTTTTATAATAAACTAAAAAGTTGCCTCAAAATCTTTTTTACTCAAGTAGTTAATCTATTTTTAGGTAGGCTTATTTCTATTTGGACTATCATTTATATGTCAGATTTCTATACTAAAGATGACCTCAGTGCACTTGAGGCCATCAACCTTGCCCAGAAGATTGCCGCAGGTCCTATGCTTTTTCAGACCGTCTGCATTCTGCTGACAAAAGGCGTGCTCAAAGCCCTGGATGAAGCTAAAACAAAAGGTATGACCAAGGCTGAACTTGCCAAGAAATGTGCAATTTCAGACTATGGCATCAGTGTGCTCCTGGACATGGCACTGAGCGGACGCGTCGTCTATCATCAGGGTGAACGCTTCTTTTTAGGTAAGGTCGGGCACTTTATCTTAAACGATCGGATGACCCGCCTTAACTTTGAGTTTACCAATGACGTCTGCTATAAGGCCTTAGCTTATCTTGATGAAGCGATTGAGCAGGGTAAACCCTGCGGACTTAAAGTCTTCAATGAAAGCTGGCAGACTATATATCCCCACCTCTCCGAGCTGCCGCCTAAGGCGCAGCAGAGCTGGTTTGCCTGGGATCATTTCTATTCAGATGTCTCCTTCAAGGCAGCCCTGAAGGTGCTCTCAGAGCTTGGGATCAGCAAGCTTAATGACGTGGGCGGCAATACCGGCAAATTCGCCATCAGATGCTGTGAAACCCTGCCTGACATCA
>JAILLS010000002.1 GCA_024693025.1 Succinivibrio sp.
CATTCTCTACCTGTGTGCAGGCAATAAATCGCTGATGGAGTATCTGAGGGTTGCCAGACTCGATGAGGCAGCCCAGGAGCACCCCCATCTCTTTATTACGCTTCTGAGCATCAATGTGATTGGCGGACAGTTTCACAATATCCGCATCACCTATGATGAAGAGACCTCAGTAGTCTGGCTGTGTCACGATCTCAGCTATGAGGATCTCAGCGCGTCCTATCTTGATGAGGAAATCAGGACCTTTATCCAGAATGCCCTCTCGTTTAAGAAAATCCTCAAAAACTATATTGCCGAGAATATCATCAGCGACGAGAACGAGCAGCATCTGGCTGCCGAAAACACTGGGGAGTCTGAACTGACTGGGCAGCAGGAGGTCTCGCACGAGACCGGTCTTTTGAACCTGTTAGACCGGCATAACAATATTCTGGAGGTCTGAACCTCTGCCGCCGTCACCCTGCTGAAAGGAATGACGGCGGCTCTCGCTAAGAGTCTGAATGCCTTATACGGCATTATTGGTCAGGGTTACCAGCGTATGGCCTGAAGCACTGGCCTTCGACTTATAGCTGAACATGCCAAGCGTCACCCGTTTGAGCCAGTCATAGTCCGCTGTGGAATTGCCGGACTCTGCAAACTCCAACTGAACACTTTCAAACTCATAATTGGCAGCGACATCCTTAGCTGCATCCAGCAGCAGGGTCGGCGAGTCCTGCAGCTCATCGATGACACTCTGCTTGAGTTTCATGACAAACCTGACGCTGACCACGCTGCCATTCTCCTGAGCCTGCTGCAGCTGCCTGCAGCCCTCATCAGTCAGCATGCCTAAATCCCTGAGCAGCTGGAAATGCCCCTCTTTGAGGCGGTTGCAGACCGTAGTGTCCACGGCCTCATCCACAGTGCCTGTAATATCCGAGATATGAACCGCATGCTGATTTTCAACCTGATCAATGCCCAGGCTCTTAAGCGGTGCATTCAGCACCTCGTTAACCTTTTTATCGGTATCCTTTTTGATCTGTTCAATTTTATCTATAGCCGTGGACACGCCCTTGAGCTTGCCGGCCAGCAGATTGGCTTCATCCTGGTATTTGCCGCCCACGCTGCCTGAGCTGAAGGTCACTTCGTTGGTCCATCTGCTGTCTGACTCCACAAGATAGCCTGAATCATCCACCATATATTTCGTCTTATAGGTAAAATCAGAGCCTACCCTCACATCGCCCAGTGAAGTGTAATTGAGCATCTGACTGACGATAGGATGTTTCTCGGACAAAACCTCTCCCACATTCACTGACTTGCCGGGCTGCTTAAGCTTTGCCTGTTCGACCTCATCTGCCATGATTTTACCGGTCACGCCACTGCCAATATTCAGCCCCGCAGAAAGACCGGCATTCAGCTTGAAATTTGAACCAATCGATGCTTCTGAGGCAAGTCTGACGTCCTCAGAGCTGAGCTGTCCGGTATACATCTTGCAGATAAAGACTGAGGCCTCCTCATCTGAATCAAACTGCAGCTCCAGAACCCGGCCGCCGCCTATCTTCAGGGAAGCGCCCAGCGAAGCGCCGGCATTTTCCTCAACCTTGGCGGCACTCAGATCAACCCCTACCCCTCCCAGGATCTCGGTGTTAACGGTCAGATGCAGCTTATGATCCTCGGTACGGTTAAAGATCATGCCGGAATTATCGAACAGAGACAGAGACAGTTTCAGAGCCAGCACTTCATTCTCGCTCAGCGCCATACCCGTCACGGCATCAATCGCCTTGAGCGGATTGAATTTAAAGGAAAACTGCGTGTTCTGATCCACATATTTGATGGTATCAGCCGTCACTCCCTTCACCATTTCGGTAATGGCAGGCAGATAGGTCAGATAATTCTTCTCCCGTCTAAGATGCTCGGTGCCGTTTAAATCAAGACGTGAACCCAGGCGCTCCTGCAGATAGGATGCGGTACTGAAGAAAGTATTTTTCAGCATGCTCCACATTCTGGCAAACACATGCTCGGACTTGCCTTCCTGCAGTCTGCCGCGCACCAGAATGTCAGCAAGGTTTGAATCAAGGCCGCGCTCGATAAGAGCCTCGGTCATCTTCTCGACCACTTGGGCCTTGAATTCATCCGAACCCTTGTGGTAGGCAGTATACAGATCATTCTTGCTGGCATAGCCAAGCTCGGCTGCCGCATAGCTGCCGGCAATGCGCAGCTGAGAGCGCACCGAGTTGTCACTCAGAAGCTTTTTGCCCACCGTGGCAATCTGCTCGCTCTGAGCCTTGGAGAGCTCCCCTACGCTGCGGGTGGCAGAGCCTACAGTCTGCCTGTAGTCCTTAATAAAGCTGGTTGCAAGCTGTTTGAGCTGAGGACTGCTCTTAAGCGCTGCTTCATCCAGGGCACTGCCCAGCGCTGTCCCGGCCCCGTCCTCTGCAGTTCCCTCATATCTTGCATAGGTCAGAAGGGCATCGGCCTTATTGAGATTGCCAGAGGTCAGATAGTTGCTGATAAAGCTCTGCAGGGCCGCATCAAATTTAGCATCCTCTGTCTTGGCAAGCTGATTGAGGGCATCCGAGAAGGGACTGTGCTGCGCACCTAAGGTATTGGAAAGCGTAAAGCTGGCAAGATCAATATTGCTGCCTTTAAGCTTAAGACTGCTGATAAGCTCGCGCTTGCCTGCAGAGTCAAGCCTGCTCTCGAGCACGCCCTGATTGAACTGCTTTAAGGTGCTGCTATCAAAGCCCACACTCTCACACAGATCATTTAAGACCAGCTGTCTTATATAGGTAAGATCGGCATTCTTATCCGCGCTAAACTGCCCTCTGGCAAAATTCCCCAGAAGACTAGAAAGCTCCAGGTTCTTTTCAAAGGTCAGCTGCTGAGCCTGTCTGAAAGTCTCCGGATCATCAGGATCATGGCTCTGCAGGTACGCTGTGCCCGTACGCTTGGCGACAAACTGCGTATAGTCGTCACCATGGCGCAGTATGGAGAACTGCAGATACTTGCTTAAGGCAAGCTTGGTGACCTTGGTTAAAGGACTGCTGCCGCCATCTCTGGCGATCAGCTCCTTAAGCTCAGTCAGTACCGCATCGCAGCGGGCATGGAACTGTTCAACCTTTTCCTGAGAAAACTCCTCACCCTGAGCCTCAGGCAGTGCCTTGGGATCAGTTAAATTAAGCAGGGCCGCCTTGGCCTTGACCTGATTGAGCTTAAGTCCATAGGCTATCTCTTCAGCACTGAGCTTTAGGTGCTCAGGCTCCCTGAACCCTAAAGCACGCAGATCATCTGCATTTACATCCGCAAGATCATCTATGAGATTGTCTCTTAAGAGCGCTAAAGTGACAGCTACTTCCTCACCCTGAGGCTGCTGTCCAGGCTTGAGCCCCTGAGCCTCAAGCAGCGAGGTCAAAGCCGGATTCTGAATCGCCGCGTTCAGATCCTTGTTTAACTGCGCATATTCAGCACTGACCTGCCCATAGCTCTTGTTGATCGCATTGAAGAACGCGCCCTTGTCTACGGAAACCTTGACGAGACTGGCGGCCGTCTTGATGTCCTGATACTGCTGCGTGCCCTTGGTAACGACACTGTGATTGATGAGGATCAGCTCGCGGCGCATTTCATCAAGCGCAGCCTCTCTCTTACCGGCACTGCTCTGCAGGCGCAGCATCTCGAGCATCTGCGAATTGTGCTCGGTCACCGAATTGAGGCTTTTGGTAATCTTGTCAATGGTTTCCTGCTGTTCATCCTTGCGTACAAGTCCCATGCTCTGGGAGCTGATTTTATCCTTGACCTCCTGACTCAGAGACGAGATAAAGTCATCCCGGACGCGATCTGCCCCGGTCTTGGTCTGCACCTGACGCTGCCCGGGAGCTGCCGCCTCAAGGTTGAGGCTGGAGAGACGCTTTGGCACCGAGGTGATCTTGCCCTGCTTAAGCAGATCTGCCATCTCAGTATGATAGGCAGTGTTCAACAGAGTATTCCACACCCGGCCAAGATGCGGCAGTCTGCCGGCTACAGCTTCACTAAGCAGCAGTTTTAAAGTGTCACTGTCAAGCTCTGAAGGTTTGCCTGCCACCAAAGCGTTTAAGGCAAACTGTACCTTGAAGTCCTGATAAAGTTCAGGATGGGCAGCAAATTCCTCCGGCAGCGGCGGGGTCTGCAGCTTGCCGTATTCTGTGGACTGAACATCTAGGCTTGCAGCCAGGGAGAGCATATTAAGATGCAGATACTTACCGCACAGCTGTGAGGTCAGCGGATCTGTACTGGTACTGAAATATTTGAGCATGGTCGTAAAGCCATGACGGGCCTCACGGGAGTTTAAGGCTTTATCGCCAAGACTGTTGATAAATTCAATGCCCGCCCCGGTGTCATCGAGAGCCGTCACAAACTGCTCGAGCACTGCAGTGCTGCGCGCAGAAAGCGTATTGAGATCTGCCGGCAGACCGTCCAGCAGCGCAAAGGAGTTAAAATCAAACCGGTTGGTCGACAAAAGCTCCATGAGATCGCCAAAATGCGCCTGCAGTCTGGGATTCTGACTGACCTTGCCCATCAGATGACGCAGTGCGCGCAGATTAGGCGTATCTGTCAGAGTGTCAATCCCGAAGTGAGGGTTGGAAAGTGTCGAGGACAGCAGCTGGCACAGCGCCTTGGCATCCTCCGGCAGGAGCTTGGTGCGGATACTGGTACCCAGCTTGCTGAGCTCAAGCGTCAGGTTACGGTTTGACTGAGGGCTGGCAAGGAGACTGGCTACCTCTGCATGCAGTCTCTCAAGCTCCTGATGAGAATAGTTCACCAGCTTCTGATGCAGCGCGGCATTATCACTGCCCTGCTCCCGGATGAGATTCTGTACATCTGAGAGCTTATTGCCTTTGAGATTATGGGAGGCAAGTATGTCATCCAGCTGATGGCTGAAGGCTATAACCTTATCTACCTGAGGCTTCAGTTCATACTCCACAGTATAGTTAAGCTGCTGCAGTTCCCCCTCATCAAGCAGCATATTGAGTCCGCACTGCGCTGGAATTCCCTGCTGCATCACATTCTGCTGATACCCGAGAGTCTTAGGCCTGAAGCTGTCACAGTCAAGCTTCTGCAGATCTGCACAGGCCTGCTGATAGCTCTCATGCCGTGCCTTGATATCTGCAGCAGCCTGCAGCTTATTCTGAGCGAGGATCTTGATTTTCAGCCTGAGTACACTTAACGTGTTCTGAGACTTCTCTTTGAGCTCAGAGGGCAGCTTGTCCAGGATCTGCTCAAGCTTGGCTACAGCAGTCTCCACCTCGTCTGCCGTACTGGCCATAAGCTCACCTATCCCGCCCTGAATCTGGCAGGTAAGCTTAGGGTCAAGCTTCAGCCCGCTTTCAGCTTCGACATCGTCATGAAAATCCACGCTGATGAGGAAGGTGGCCACCACATCAAGAAAAGCCTTCTGATGATTGGCGCTGGCAGCTTTATAGAACTGTCCGAGCTTTTCAAGCTTGGCATCAGATTTGATGGCGCTCACGACCTTTTCCTTAAAGGCCAGATCACAGTAGGAGGCCAGGCGCTGCAGCTTCGGCAGCGGTGAGCCCACGTCCTTGAAGAACTGGCTGCGCAGCGCGTTATCAAAATTCAGAAACAAAAACACATTCTCGGCTGTCTTAAGCGTGCTGCTGCCCTTCTCAAGCTGCAGCTTTTTGGTGATCCACAGCATCTGCTCGTTGACATCATCTTCAGCCTGGATCTGGTCGTTATCCGTGTCAAACAGCAGTTCCTGCTGTGCCTTCTGGCCTAAGGACAGACCTTCACCATGATCATCCTGGATATTCTTATCAGCCTGCAGTTTCTGCTTTTCCTGAAGCTGCTCTAGACTGGCAGCCTGCTCGGCCTGCTGAATGTGTACTTCGCTCATATCAATCTCACTTCCGATACTGTCATGTGTATCGTAACTAAACACCTCAAACCGGTGTGCACTGCGTCCTGGCCTGCCAACCCTCATGCAGACTGCTGACGTCTGATTTTATTTTATAATTGTACATAAAAATGTAGTACAAAAGCAAGGAGTATCTTTAATATAAGAATAAATTTAAGCTGTCAGAGCACAACTTAAAGCCTGCCTGCACAAGAGATTACTGAGCTCCTGTACAGGCAGGCTCTGACATCTGGGGTGCAGTCTGCGCTGGCTTAACCGCGCTTAACCTCGTATGTCTCAGGCTGCCTGAGCGCTTTGCTGTCTGTCTGCACAGCGGCAGGAGAAGCAGACTCAGCTGTCCAGTACAGCTGCTTGGTCTCCTCGGTAGGGCTCTGGCAGCTGCACAGACAAGTGCAGGCAAGCACGATAAACAGGGCCATCATTCTTGCTGTTGCGCTCATACTGAATACCTCTTTCTAGCTGAAGCATGATTAAAAAACCATTTTATTGTAAAAGCTGAGCGCTTAAAAAACTGTGAGTATAAAAAAAATTCAGGACAAAATGGATAAATGCACTGTTACTGAACACAGCATCAGACATGACTATTTAGAAAAGCCCAGATCTCACTGCTCGAAAAGACTTTAAGGATTAGCCGTAAGAGCGTACTCAAACTTTCTAACTTTTTGATAAAATATGCTAAAATTTAAAAAAAATTTAACTTAAGGCGGATTTTAATGTCTGATTCAAATTGTATTAAATTTGCGCTCTTTGGAGACACTCAGATTACCTCGCTTAACCAGCAGCCCGTAGACCCTGCTGATTTTAGAGTACTGCAGCGCATTCCAATCTGTCCTAAAGGTCCTTTAGATCCTGAGCATCTTACCGCGGGTCTGCCCTTTGCGCTGCCGGTAAGATTTGCAGACAAGGAGCCAGGAGATGAGCTTATCAGACTGATTCTGCTCGACACCGAAACCACCGGGCTTGATCCGCAGAAGGATGAGATCATTGAGCTTGGCATGGTCAAGGTCTGCTATGCCAAAAACCGCAAACAGATTTTAAGTCTTGAAGGCGTTTACGATGAACTTAATCAGCCGCAGCACAAGCTCAGCCCTCAGATTACCAAGCTGACCGGCATCACGGATGCTGAGCTTGAAGGCAGGCATTTCAATCTCGCTAAGATTGCTGATTTCATGGCGGATGCAGGTCTGGTGGTAGCCCACAATGCCAGGTTTGACCGCCCTTTCTTTGACAAGACCTTTCCCGATCTCAGTTCATTCTGCTGGGCCTGCACCATTCAGGAAATTGCCTGGCAGAGCCATTTTGACATGCCCAGCAGCAAGCTGGGGCTGATGGTCAAGGAGAAAGGCTTTTTCTTTGAAGCCCATCGCGCCATCAGTGACTGCCTGGCCCTGCTCTGGCTACTGTGGCTTGTTCCTGAGGCCTTCTGCGAACTGCTGGACTCTGCCCGCCAGAAAAGCTGCGATCTTAAACTGTACGGCAACACCTATGACATCAAGGATGAGCTTAAGGCAAAGTTTCATGCCCGCTTCAAAGACCGGGCCTGGTTTATACCGGACGTCAGGGAAGAACGCCTCAGGGAAATCGAGGCGTTTATTGAGGACAAGGTCGCTGCAGGCTTTGACGTCGGCTACCATGTCATCAGCACGAGAACCGCCAGAGAGCGCTATAAAAGTCAGCTCTGAGGCCTGTGAGAGTCAGTCAGGTCAGCATTCTCTGCCCCTTTAGCAGACTGCTGCCTGCTCTGCTCTCTTTTGCTCACCTCAAGCTCATGGATAAGTCCCTGACCTGCGCAGGCACAGCCTTTGCCATCCAGAAAGGCACAGGCTTTAGCGGCGCGTTTAACCCACGCTTTGAGCCTTGACCACCAATGCGGTTTGCCAATATCAGTCATTTACTATATAACCTTCTGAAAATACGTACTTAAAACTGTCATTCTAAGTTTAGATTGTGCACAAGTTTAGCTCCTAACACAAGTATCCGGCGCTTTTTTCATGTCCTAGCCGCTCAAGCGGCTTCATCCGCGCTATAATGCTGTTTTCCAGTTCAATCCGGCTTTGTTTGTAAGTAATGTCCATAAAAGCACTTAACTCAGCGATTACCCCTGTCTATCAGACTGCCTCTGAGGCTCTGCTGTTAGGGGATACCTTTGAGCTTCTGGCGCAGCTTGAAAAAGGCAGTGTGGATCTGATCTTTGCCGATCCCCCCTATTTTCTCAGCAACGGCGGAATCACCTGCCATGCCGGCAAAATGGTCTCAGTCAACAAAGCCCAGTGGGATGCCCTGCCGTCTGACAAGCATGAGTTCAACCGCAACTGGCTGCGCCTGTGCTATGACCTGCTTACCGAAACCGGCACCATCTGGATCAGCGGCACTCTGCACAATATCTATTCGATCGGCATGGCACTTGAGCAAGAAGGCTTTAAAATTCTCAATAACATTACCTGGCAGAAAACCAATCCTCCGCCCAACCTCGCCTGCCGCTGCTTTACGCACAGCACCGAAACCATTCTGTGGGCCAAAAAGAATACCAGGACAGCCAAGCACTATTTTAATTATGCGCTGATGAAAGAAGAGAATCAGGGCAAGCAGATGAAAGATGTGTGGCAGGGTCCGCTCACTCCGGCCACGGAAAAACTGTTTGGCAAACACCCCACCCAGAAACCGCTGTATCTGCTAAGGCGCATCATTGAGTCCTCCAGTGAGCCAGGTCAGCTCATCCTTGACCCCTTCTGCGGCAGCTCCACCACCGGGGTGGCGGCCAAGCTTCTAGGGCGCAGCTATCTGGGCATTGACAGCGAGCCTAACTACATCAGGCTGTCACAGCGGCGTCTTGAGCATACGGTGCGTGAAGTTTAAGCTTCAAGCTCACCTACGCTGACCCGCTCCTGACCGCCTAAATCCCTGAGGGTATACACCTTTAAAAAGCCGGCCTTATCCAGTAAGGCCCGCACGTTTTCCCCCTGGTCATAGCCATGCTCAAGCATCACGGCCCCTCCTGGGTTAAGATGCGCCCTAACCTGCGCGCAGATCTCCCTTAGGGCGTCAAGTCCGTCTGCACCTGAGACTAAGGCCTGCTGCGGCTCAAAAGGCAGCGAAGTCTTGTGCAGATGTTCATCACTGCTGGCAATATAGGGGGGATTGGAGACAATCAGATCAAAGCTCTCCTGCAGGAAGGGCTCAAACCAGCTGCCCTGTCTGAAGTCCACCTGAAGCTGCAGTCTCTGCGCGTTGCGTCTGGCGCAGTCAAGCGTGCTGCTGCTGAGATCCCCTGCCGCACACTCCCACTGCGGCCGGTTAGCCTTTAAGGCAAGAATAATGGCGCCGCTGCCCGTGCCCAGATCTAAAACCCTGCGGACCGCCTTGCGCTCAAGCGCGGCCTCTACCAGAGTTTCGGTATCAGGTCTTGGAATTAAGGTCTGCTCCGTGACCTCAAGCTTGAGCCCGTAAAAATCCTTATAGCCCAGGATATAGGCTACAGGATAACCCTTGGAGCGTTTTTGAATGCGCGCCTGATACTCGGACAGAAGCGCCGGCTCAAGCTGCTCTTTATCATGCGCAATCAGCTGAGTGCGGCTGAGCTGCAGAAGACCGCCTAAGATCAGCGCAGCATCCAGGGAGGCACTCTCAAGCTGATGCTCTTTTAAGCAGCTGATCCCCAGCGCTAAAGCCTCGCGGATCTGCATAAGGCGGTATTAGAGCCCGCCCTGCTGTGCCATCTCGGCCAGCTGTTCTGCCTTATACTCCTCAATCACCGGAGTCAGCAGCAGATCAAGCTTGCCCTCCATCACCTCGCCGAGGCGATAGAGCGTCAGATTGACGCGGTGATCGGTCACGCGGCTCTGCGGATAGTTATAGGTACGGATGCGGTCAGAACGGTCGCCGGAACTTAGAATGCTGTGTCTTACCTCGGCCGCTTCGGCATTGCGCTTATCCTCTTCAATCTTGGCTAAACGCGAATAGAGCACTTCCATGGCCCGGGCCCGGTTCTGATGCTGTGAACGCTGGTCCTGACACTCTACCACAAGTCCCGTCGGCAGATGGGTAATACGGATGGCCGAGTCAGTCTTGTTGATGTGCTGACCGCCTGCACCTGAGGATCTGAAGGTATCAATTCTCAGATCGGCCGGATTGATGACCGGAGCCTGAGCCGGCGGGATCTCGGGCAGCACCATGACGGTACAGGCCGAGGTATGCACGCGTCCCTGCGTTTCAGTCACCGGCACGCGCTGCACGCGATGGCCGCCTGATTCAAACTTCATATAGCCATAGGCGCCTTCACCTGACAGCTTGGAGATAATCTCCTTATAGCCGCCCATTTCGCCTTCACTCTCTGAGACGATTTCAAGACTCCAGCCTTTGGCCTCCACGTATTTTGAATACATTCTGAACAGATCTCCGGCAAAGATGGCCGCTTCGTCGCCGCCGGTACCGGCTCTGATCTCTAAAAAGCAGTTGCAGTCATCACGCTCATCATGTGGCAGGAGCATCAGCTGCAGATCATGCTCAAGCTTGGCATACTGCTCACGGGCAGGCTCGATTTCCTCCTGCGCCATCTGCTTCATCTCCTCATCATCGCCGTTGAGCATCAGCTCCATCTCCTCGAGATCCGAGCTTAGAGTCTTGAAGGCTGAAAAGGCTTCCACCACTTCCTGCAGGCGCTTGTATTCCATATTGAGGGTTCGGAATTTTTCCTGATCAGCAATCACGTCAGGCTGACTGAGCAGCTGCTCAAGCTCCTGATAACGCTCCACCAGGGTATCAAGTTTGCGCAATATCGATTCGTTCATGGTGTAAACCTGTCTGTGCTTAAGCCCGCAGGGTCTTGGGGGCTGATAATTTCAAAAAAACAACTGAATTTAACATTTTAGCATATTTTACGCAACAGCACAGCCTAAAGCGGCACAGCGCTAAAGCTCTTTGAGAAAATCAGAGCCCAAAGTCTTAAGCCCGGCTCTGATGAGCCTGACAAGCTCGAGCATATCAGGAGCTGCTGCCTGCTGCCTGCCAAGACGCGCGCAGGTTTTCGCATAAAACTCCAGAAGCTTGGGATTTAAGGGGGTTTTAGAGCGCAGACCGAACCAGTAGTAGCCCTGCAGCGGCATAGAGAGCAGAAAGATAAGGCAGAGTATGGTGATGATAAGATTGTCCTGCATGGCCAGCATAAAGCTTATCTCAGGGTGCAGTCCCCCGCCGCGGATATATGACCACAGAACCATCAGCACCATAAAGGGCGGCAGGATGAGCCTACCAAGCTTCATCATCTTCTTGACCCGATACTCGGCAAAGACCGGATTGAGCAGCGGCTCTTCAGGCCACAGCTCCATATACTCCATGCCATCTTTAATGGTTTTTAACATGCCCTCTACCTATCTTTTTTCGCTTAAACCTTTAAGCTTAGCCCGGGTCCCATCTCACCTGAGGCAGACTCAGAGCTTAACTAATCTTTTCAATTAACTCAAAAATTTTTTTAATTTATGCTTTATATAAAAGAAATGATGCCCAAATCTGAAAGAGACTTTGCACTTGCGTATAATAGAGCAGTTCTAGATTTTTTTCCTATCTAATTTAAATTTTGGAGATCATCGTGACTCGTACTGTAATGCTTGTCCCAACTGGTAAAGTTCAGGGAATTTTCCCGGCCAGCCTGGGTTTAGTTAAAGCCTTAAATGATAAAAATGTCAAAGCTTGTCTGTTCACTCCTTTTGCATCTTTATGCAAGGATGCCTGTGACGGCAAGACTGTAGCTAGATGCTGTGCTTTCAAACAGATTTCTGAAGGCAAAAAGTCCGAGGTATTAGAAACCATCGTGGCTAACTATCAGAGCCTGATTGCCAAAGAGCAGCCTGAAATCGTCATCGTTGAAGGTGTCACGGACGCTCGCTTCAATAAGGACGAAATCAATGCTGAAATCTGTCACGCCTTAGATGCTGATATTCTTGCAGTGACCGAATGTGTCTGCAAGAAAGCCAAGGCAGCCATTGATGCCACTCTCCTGTATTTTGGCAATGCCGGTGTAAACCGCGTTTTGGGCAATATTCTGCTCAATGCCAAGACTCCTAAGGATGCCCACGGTCACAAGAAGCTGGTGCTCTCAGGCTGCGGCAAGTGCTGTGAAGACAAGCAGTGCTGCCATGCTGACGGTGAGAAGGCTGTTGACAACATTCTTGCCGAAGTACCGTTTGAGGCTGACAATTATGCGCCACGCGCCTGTGATCTCTGCGCCTTCATCGACGGCAAGCTAGTCAGCGGCGATCCAAAGGTCCGCGCCCACAAGCTGGTGTTAAACGCAGAAGATGCCGACAAGCCAGGTAAACTCTTAGTCACCAGCAAGGTCCCTTCCGACTGCAAGGCCGGCATTGTGATCCTGACTGACGGTGCCAGCGGTGATGTAGCCGGCGCCACCGTGATCACCACCGACAAGTGCCTGCTCTCCGTGGTCGAAGCCTTAGCCGACTTCCCGGTCCGTCTCCCTGAAGATGATGCCGAGCGTAAGGAAACCGCTGCTGCCAATGCTGCCAAGGCCTTTGACGACAAGCTTATAAATCTCATCAAAGATTACGATCACAACCGCACCGTGCTGATGAGCCCGGCTGCCTTCCGCTATAAGCTGACCGCCCTGGCCCGCGCCGCTCACAAGCGCATTGCGCTGCCTGAGGGTGATGAGCCGCGTACCGTTAAAGCTGCCGCTGCAGTAGCCGCTCAGAATATCGCCGTACCTGTTCTGATCGGCAACAAGGACAAGATCCTCGCTGTGGCCAAGGAACAGGGTGTTACCCTGGGCGAGGGTGTGGAATTTGTGGATCCTGAGCAGATCAGAAACAAGTATGTTGACCGTCTGGTAGAACTGCGTGCCAAGAAGGGCATGACTCCGGAAGCTGCCGTAGAAGCCTTGAAGGACAATGTCTTCCTGGCTACCATGATGATCGATGCCGGTGAGGTTGACGGTCTGGTTTCAGGTGCCGTACACACCACAGCCAACACCATTCGTCCTCCGCTGCAGATCATCAAGACCTCCAAGGACGCCAAGCTGGTCTCCGCCATCTTCTTCATGCTGATGCCTGAGCAGGTTTACATCTATGGTGACTGCGCTCTGAACATCAATCCTAATGCCGATGAGATCTCTGAAATCGCCATTCAGTCTGCTGACACCGCCAAGGCCTTTGGTATCGACCCGCGTGTGGCCATGGTTACCTACTCCACCATGAAGTCAGGTAAGGGTGCCGATGTGGATCTGATGACTGAAGCTACCCGCCTCGTGCGTGAGAAGCGCCCTGATATTGCAGTGGATGGTCCGCTTCAGTATGACGCTGCCGTGATGCCGGATGTGGCTGCTCAGAAGGCTCCTGGTTCACCTGTGGCTGGTAAGGCTACCGTGTTTATCTTCCCTTCACTGTCAACCGGCAACACCGTGTACAAGGCAGTCCAGCGCTCTGCCAACCTCGTGTCCATCGGACCGATGCTGCAGGGTATGAAGAAGCCGGTTAACGATCTGTCAAGAGGCGCTCTTGTAGATGATATTATCTATACCATCGCCGTGACCGCTATTCAGGCCACTCAGATCAAAGAGTAAACCGTAAATACTGAGAAGAAGGCGGTCAGACATGACCGCCTTTTTTGTGGAGTTGACATGAAAATCCTGATCACCGGAGGCACCGGGTTTATCGGCTCTGCCCTCTGCTCTCTGCTCAAGGACTCGGAGCATAGCGTCTTTGTGTACTCCCGTAATCCTCGCAGGGCGCAGCGCCTGCCCTGCCTTGCCCACTGCACCTGTCTAGGGCCTAAGGACGCTTTTCCTGAGGTGGATGTGCTTATCAATCTGGCCGGCAGAAGCATCTCCTCCTTTCCGCTCAACAGTGCACAGCTGCGCCGACTCTTAAACTCAAGGCTTGAAGTGCTCGGCCTTATCCAGCAGAAATATGCGCGCAAAGCCTTTCCTAAACTGCTCATTCAGGCCTCGGCGACGAGTGTCTATCAGCAGGGACTGGCTGTTGACGAGCAGGGAGCTCTGTCAGACTGTCCTGAAGGCAGGCTGTCTTTAACAGTTGAGCGTGCGGCCGCCGACCTGTGCAAAGGCCGCGGCAAGCTGGCGATTGCCCGCATCGGCATGGTGCTGGGGCCTCAGGGCGGAGTCGTCAGAGTCCTGCGCTATCTGCCCCCCTTCTCAGTCTTAGGCAATCATCAGATCATGCCCTGGCTCACTATCTCTGACTGTGTCCGCGCCCTGCGCTTTATCAGCGAGCATGAACTCTCAGGCATCTTTAATCTGGCAAGTCCTGAGGCTTTAGAGCTTAACGCGGTGCTAAGCCGCGCAAGGCCTGCTATTTTCGGGCTGCGCCTGCCGCTGCCTGCCTTTCTTATCAGGCTTGACAACCGCTCCCGCCTGCTGTTTTTTGATGCCACAGTCCTGCCTCGGGCATTAACTGAACAGGGATTTGAATTTAATAATTGAGTAATGGCACAAAAATCCTACTTCAAGCCATGTAAGAAGCTTGAGTCTGCTACAATATTCAGGATTTGACAGCATACAGCCAATGGAGGTCCTAAAGATGCTCGAAGAGTTAAAAAAAGAAGTATTCAAAGCCAATCTTGAATTACCCAAATATGGTCTGGTTACCTTTACCTGGGGCAATGTTTCTGGCATAGACCGTGATGCCGGCATGATGGTGATCAAGCCTTCCGGAGTCGAATACGAGGATATGCGCATCGATGATATGGTAGTGGTGGATTTAAAATCAGGCCAGAAAGTTGAAGGCAAACTGAATCCATCGACTGATACCGATACCCATTTAGAGTTATACCGCGCCTGCCCTGATATCATGGGCGTGGTCCATACTCACTCAAGATATGCCGCCTCCTTTGCTCAGGCCGGCATGGATATCCCTGCTCTTGGCACCACCGGGGCAGATTACTTCTATGGAGCCGTACCCTGCACCCGTCCTATGACCGATGAGGAAATCAAGGGCTCCTATGAGCTGGAGACCGGCAAGGTCATGGTTGAGACCTTCAAGAAACGCAATATCGTGATGAAGGACGTTCCAGGCTGCCTCGTCTTCTCCCATGGTCCTTTCACCTGGGGCAAATCACCGGCCAATGCCGTATATAACGCGGTCGTGCTGGAAGAGCTGGCCTTCATGGCCTTCCACTCTCTGATGCTCCGTCAGGGCAACCTGCCTGCCATGCAGCAGACTCTCCTTGACAAGCACTATCTGCGCAAGCATGGTGCTAATGCCTACTACGGTCAGGGCAATACCTCCGCTAAGCACACCCTGTAACAAGAATACACAACGCAAAGCTCCCTTGCAAAAGCCTTTAATCCCAAAAAGGCTTTTGCAAGGGAGCTTGTTTTTTGCTAGAATGCACCCCGAGGTCAGACCTCCTGCGGAAGGATGGCAGAGTGGTCGAATGCACCGCACTCGAAATGCGGCAAAGTCTTACGACTTTCTGGGGTTCAAATCCCCATCCTTCCGCCACC
>JAILLS010000032.1 GCA_024693025.1 Succinivibrio sp.
TGAGATGGTGAAGAACGGTGTTACCAATGATCAGTTAAAGACCATTCAGGGTCGCGGTAAGGCTAACAGCATTACCGGCAACAAGTGCGACAGCGTCAAGGGCAGAAAGAACCTGATCAGCTGCTTAGCCCCTGATCGTCGCGTAGAAGTTATTGTTAACGGCGTTGAAGTTGTAACTCAGCCAGCTAAATAATTTCTCATCACGCGCATAGGCGCAGACAAAAGAAGGCATAACCTGAGGTTATGCCTTTTTTAATGCTTATCCTTAAAGGGGTTAGGCCTCTTCGCGATAGAGCGGGGTTGAGAGATAGCGATCCCCGCTGTCAGGCAGAATCACCACGATCCGTCTGCCTTCATGCTCAGGCAGTCTGGCCAGCGTGATTGCCGCATGCAGGGCAGCCCCAGCCGAAATGCCCAGAAACACACCTTCGGTCCTGGCCACCAGCCGTCCGGTGCTGAAGGCATCCTCATTGCTGACGGTTACAACCTTGTCGACTACGCCTGCGTCATAATTCTTAGGAATGAAGTTGGCACCGATCCCCTGAATCTTGTGAGGTCCTGCCTTACCCTCTGAGAGCAGCGGAGAGCTTGCCGGCTCTACGGCGATAACCTTGACTGAGCTGTTCCTGCTTTTAAGATATCTGCCGGCGCCGCAGATGGTGCCGCCGGTACCCACGCCGCCCACCAGCAGATCTACCTTGCCCTCGGTATCAGCATAGATTTCAGGACCGGTCGTGGCAAAATGGATCTCAGGATTGGCCGGATTTTCAAACTGCTGTGGAATAAAGGAATTAGGATTGAGCTTCTGCAGCTCATAGGCCTTATCAAGCGTACCCTGCATGCCCAGCTTGCCCGGGGTGAGCACCAGCTTTGCCCCATAGGCGGCAATGGTATTGCGCCGCTCCTCGGACATGCTGTCAGGCATGATGATGGTCACCTTAAGGCCCAGGGCCGCTCCCACCAGGGCAAGACCGATGCCGGTATTGCCTGAGGTGGGTTCGATGATTTCGGTATAGTGCGTGATTTTACCGGAGTCAAGGGCGGCCTTCAGCATGGCATAGGCCACGCGGTCCTTGATGGAGCCGCCCGGATTGAAGGCCTCAAGCTTGGCAATGATCTGAGCCTTGAGCGCAAGAGTGCTTTCGATTTTTTTAAGCTCAAGCAGGGGAGTGTGTCCAATCAGCTCGAGGATACTGTGATGAATATGCATATCTAACTCTCCACATGATAATTGTAGTGAGTTAAGTCTACTCTATTTCTTTGGCTAAAGCTGAATCAGGTGAGGTCTTCTGCGCTGCAGAAAAAACTAACGCCGCAGCTGCGGCGTTAGCTTAGGTAAGTCTAGGCTTTTGCTGATTTGTTCTCGCCGATGGTCTTATTGTTGAGCACAATCAGATCGGCATCGATAAAGTCGACAATCTCTTCACAGGTATTGCCGATAAAGGCGGCCATGGCTCCGCTGCGTCCGGCTGAGCCGATAAAGACTACCTTGGCCTCAATCTTGCGGCAGATCTCCGGAATGACATCATCCGGCATGCCTTCACCTAAGTGGCAGTGCTCCTCAGGGATATTATGCTGCTGCGCGAATTTAAGCAGGCGCTGACGATGCTCCTCCACCACGCTCTTGGCATAGACCTCCGGAGCATAGTGCGGCACCTCGAGCATGACGGAAGGCAGCACCACCGGAGCACTGTTGACAAGATGAATGGTGCCTCCGGTAATCGCTGCCAGAATCTGAGCCTCACGCAGGAGCACGATATTGGTGCGGTTGCTGCGGTTAAAGGTAAAGTCCACAGCCACCACGATATTCAGCGTATCGCCCCAGCTGTGCTCCTTGGCGATGATCACCGGCACATTGGCGTTGCGCAGAAGATACCAGTCCACCGGGGTAAAGATGATGGAATCCAGCACCCCATGGTGATTGGCCGCCTTGATCACCAGATCATAGCCGCCTGACTTAAGCTCCTGAATAATGCCGTCGGCAATATCCCTGGCAAAGACCACCTTGGGGATAATGGTGACCTCTTTATCCTGCCGATATTCCTCAATCAGCTGATTGACCTTATCTTCATGGGTCTGCAGCACATCATCGCGGGTTTCCTTCTCTTTCAGACGGTTGAGAATGTGCAGTTCATAGGAAAAGTCGTAGACGAGACGGAGCACCGTGATGGTCAGCTTCGGATTGTACTGTGCAATCTCCAGGGCCCGTTCCAGAGCGACCTGCCGCTCTCGTTTAGGTTCTACAACGACAAGTAGATGATTGTAATGTTTCATAGCTATGCTCTCTCCAACCTAGGCTGTTCCTCAAGATCAGCTTAAATACAAATTCTATGAGCTTATTCTAGCCTAAGCTAAGCTCTTGGCAAATAAAGCAAAGTAGCAAACGTGCACTAGCATACATATTTTGCCTAAAGCAGGTTAGAAAAGGGCAGAGCGGCAGAGACCAAGGGCCCTTACAGACAGAGAGAGCCGCACTCAGCTCTGCGGGCTTAGGATCATGCTAGGACGCAGGCCGCTCAGCAGGCAGAGGCCAAAATAGATGGCTGCACCGGCGAGGATGAGGGCGCCGAGATAGAGAATGGAGGTCAGAAGACTCATCTGCACCCAGAGCTCAAAGGCCGGGGAGAGATAGCGCAGGGCCACACACATGATCAGGCCTGCAAGAAGTGCGCGCAGCACAAAGGCAAGACAGGAGCCTGACGGGGTGTAGATGTCTTTTTTGTGCAGCAGATAGAGCAGCAGTATACAGTTGACGTAGGCCGCGAGGGCGGTGGATAGCGCCAGGCCCACATAGCCAAGCGGCATGACCAGGATGAGATTGGAGACAATATTGGCGCCGATGGAGATCACCGAGCAGCGTACCGGTGTCTTGGTATCCTGCAGGGCGGCAAAGCCCTGCACGAGCACTCTGACCAGCATAATGGCACACAGACCTGAGATCGAGGCTAAAAGCGAGGTAGCCGAGAGCAGCACATGCTCCTCGGTAAAGGCTCCGCGCATGAAAATCACGCGCAGCATCGGCTCGCGCAGCGCAATCATGCCGAACATCGAAGGCAGGCCTAAAAACAGCACCAGCTTGACGCCCCAGTCAAGAGTCTTCTGATATTTAGCCTGCTGCGTGGTGAAGTTGACCCGCGAAAGCGCCGGCAGGATCACGGTGGAGATGGCCACGGCAAAGATCCCGATGGGAAACTCGAGCAGGCGATCTGAATAATAAAGATAGGAGATGGCACCGGTGGCTAAGAAGGAGGCCAGAATGGTGTTGACGAACAGATTGAGCTGACTTGCCGAGACACCGATGATGGCAGGCAGCATCAGGGTTCTGATCTTCCTGACTCCCTCATGGTTCCAGCCAAAGCGCGGCCATTTGAGCAGCTTGAGTCTGATGACCAGGGGCAGCTGGAAGACAAGCTGCAGAATGCCGCCTACCACCATGCCATAGGCCAGGACCTGATTGGGGTTGTCAAAGTAGGGTGCCACGAAGTAGACCATCGAGATCAGGGTGAGATTGAGAATGCAGGGGGTGATGGCCGGAATGCCGAAATGCCCGAAGACATTGAGCAGCGAGCTTGACAGTGCAGTCAGCGTTACAAAGAACAGATAGGGAAAGGTGATGCGCAGCAGCACGGCGGCATCGGTAAACTTGGTGCCGTCAGGCTCATCATGCAGATAGGCTTCAAACCAGCCCCAGCCAAACAGCGCGGTCAGGACCGGCGAGAGCAGCATGCCCAGCAGGGTAACGAGCAGGACCACTGCCCCGAGCGTGCCGGTACATTTGCTGATGAGCTCATCGAGCGCCTCTTTATCCTGTTCCTGCTTGGTCTTGGTCAGAACCGGCACAAAAGCCTGCGCAAAGGCGCCTTCGGCAAAGAGCCGTCTGAAGAAATTAGGGATGCGGTTGGCAAAGAAGAAGACGTCAGCAGACAGACCTGCGCCCAGGAGACTGGCGATCGCAATATCGCGAAACATCCCGAGAATGCGTGACAGAAAAGTGGCTCCTGCGGTAACTAGACCTGAGCGAAAGAGTTTGTATTTGCCCTGCTGCTTTTTCATAGTAATCAACATAATCTTAAAAACAACGGCATTATAGCAAGCCTGACTCAAAGGAGCGCACAGCAGTGGGTAAGGGGGCAGAAAAAAGGTGCATAAATGGTGGATAACGCACGTTTATCAAATTTAGAGCTAGATTTTAAAGCGGTTTTTAGGCAGATTTCCGACTCTCAATACTCTCTTAAATTAGTGGAAAACTGTCCTGAGAAGAGGTGTGCAGCAAAAAAGGTTCTAAGCCGCAAAGTTTGCGCAAAAAATTTCAAAGCTGAAAAACAAGCCCCCTTAAAAAAAATATTTTTCTGCGCGCTGGTGCTGGTGGGAAAAGTTGTGGAATAGCTGGTGCAGTTGTGGAAAAAACACGCTGGATTGGACTTATGAGCGGTGGGAAACTTTTGAGCCTAATTTTAATATCTAGAAAATACTATTACATTTCATCTAATTATTTGGTGGTTGATTTTTATCTCAGAATGTTGACAAAATCTTCAAAAAGTAAGCTGAAAAATCTTAATCTGGTCTTGAGCCTTGTAAAGGCGCAGGGATTTTAAGGCGGAAAATAAGGCTATATTCTAATTATCCTCTTTTGTTTCATGATATTAGCTCTATAAGGGCTTTTAAAAAAGCTAATTTAGCCTTTTTTTTTCAAAAATGAAAAAATAACTATCTAAAAATTAGATGAACAGCCCTGTGGGAAAAGTGGTCGTTTTCTGAAAAAAGGCCCTGTGGGAAAAGTTGCTTAAGTCTAAAAGTCAAGCAAAATAGTACTTTTTTTAAGCTATATTTTATATTTATAATCAATATGTTCGTCTCTAATGGTGCTCTTTTAACGATTTTTGCGCCTCCAGAAATTTTATCTTCTAAGGACTTTTAAAACGGTGGGAAATTTAGCCTGCGCACTCCACCTTGCTTATGATTTGTTTGCTTTTTTTGGGTAAATTAACATCGAGAGCGGGGATTTTGCGTATGGGAGAAAAAATTATGCTGATCCCTATTTTTTGTCATGCGTACGTATGTTTGATGATCGCAAGCGCGCCTGAAACTGATTAAGCTTACGTAATTACAATATGTTAGCTTTACCAAGGTCTGGTTTAAGGACTGCTGGTCGTCTTGGCTTGCCGGTAAATTTTTTTTGGTGGGAAAAGTTGGGGATTAGCTGTTTTTTTGTGGGAAAAAATGCTTATTTTCAGATAATAATTGCTGTGGGAAACTCGGTTTTGCCGCGCTTGCAATTTATTTTTCTTTTAAATTTCAATTTATTATTTTTATTCTATAAGTTTCCAACATAATTTTATTTTAAATGCACAGCTTGTTTAAAACTATGGCAGTTTTAGCGTATTTTGGCAAAATTGATCTTGACAGCTGGGTATTTTCTCACTCAGCTTAATGCTTCCTCTGATCCTGCTGTAAGCTCACCGTTTTATGCTCTGTCTTATCGATTGCGGTCTCTTTGAGTGCTTAAGCCTCTTAGCTTGTATTTTTAATTAAATATGGCAAGATAGCAGCATTAAGGAGATATCCTCATGGAAGAGATGAGTACTCAAGAGAAAAGTTCACAACCTAAGGCTGAGAGTGAAAATCTCAGCGAAATTCTGTTTAAACCCCATTTTAACTATCAGGAGACCTCACAGATCTCTAATTCAGGTGTGGAGCTCAAGCTTGGTGAGGATGCTCATCGGCTGTTCCGTCACCTTGAATATGATGCCCGCTGGTACCGGATGGTGCATGTGTTCTCCTGGACCTGGCAGGGCGGCAGTCTTCTGGATATCGATGATGCGCTCTGTCATATTGCGGCAAGTACTGCGCCGCGCTCCCGCGAGCAGTGTCTTGATACCGTCAGAGAATATGGTCCGGGCAACTGGATCTATGAATTTAACACGCAGGCGCAGAAGCGTTTTGTTAAAGCCCGCAAGCTTGAGGAGGAAGGCAGGCTCAAGGAGGCTTCGCATAATTACCGCATGGCAAGCCGCTACTATGCCATCGCCTCGTTTCCTAAACTGCGTTCAGATCTGCAGGCTGCCGATTCCTATATGCAGGCTCTGCGTCTATACCGCAAAATGTTTGACTGTGATGCAAGCTTTGGCACGCTGCAGGAGCTTGAGCTTAATACGGAAAAAGGCAAAGTCAGCGGTTTTCTGCATCTGCCCTGTAAGGACAAGGTCTGTCCCTGTCTTGTGATCTGCGGCTCCTATGAGCATGCGCTGACGGATTTTTACCGCTTCTATCGTGACTATCTCTTCCCGCGCGGCATTGCCGTCCTGGTGGTGGAACTGCCGGGACTGGGGGTCTCTGAAAAGCTCTCCTTAACCTATAACACCTCTATTGTGCTCGATGCCGCGCTCAAAGAGCTTGGCAGCTTAAGCTGCATTGATGCGCATAAGATCAGCCTGCTTGGGATCAGACTTGGAGGCACGGCCTGTCTGCGCTGCGCGCTGACCAATCCTGATCGGGTGGCGGCACTGTGTCTGATTGAGCCAGGAGTAGACAGCATGTTTACCGATAAGGCGCTGCTCAATGCTCTGCCTCTGTCCATGCGCTCTCTCTATGCCAACCGGCTGAATCTGGATGCCTCGCAGTGGGAGAACGTGATCCCGCAGCTCTCCATCCTCTCTCTCAAACGGCAGGGCCTTATGCAGCAGAGCACTCCGCTTAAGCTGCCGGTCATGCTTGACGTGGTCAAGGATGCCTTTACCTCCAGGGCGGATGTCGAGCTTATCGCGCATAATTTTGCGCAGCTGACCCTCAATCAGCATGAGAATGCTGAATATAATGAATTTATTTTTAGAGCCTTAATCAAGATCCCTGACTTTTTATGCTCAGCCCTCGGGCTTGAGCCAAAGGCAGGTGCGGAACACTGAGTCTTACTCATGAATCATAAACGCATTGTCATAAAACTGGGCACCAGTACTCTGACCGGAGGAGAACGCTGTCTTGACCGTCAGCGCATGCTGGAGATTGTCAGAGCCATTTATCAGCTCCGCGAGATGGGACATCAGGTGGTCTTAGTCTCCTCAGGCGCTCAGGCCCTCGGCCGGGAAGTGCTCAGTTTCCCCAAGCTGCCGCCGCTGATGAGCTCCAAGCAGCTTTTAGCCTCAGTGGGGCAGAGTAAGCTCATGGAAGTGTGGGAGAATCTTTTTGCCATCTATAAGATTCACATCGGTCAGCTGCTGCTGACCAGGGCCGATCTTGAGGATCGCGAGCGCTATCTGAATGCCCGCGATACGCTTTTAGCGCTGCTTGAGTATCAGGTCCTGCCGGTGATCAATGAAAATGATGCGGTAGCAGTGTCAGAAATCAAGGTGGGCGATAATGACAATCTGGCTGCACTCACGGCGCTGCTGTGCGATGCCGATCAGGTGATCCTGCTTACCGATCAGAAAGGTCTGTATACTCAGGATCCGCGTCAGCATCCTGAGGCAGAGCTTATCAGGCGGGTCGAGAAGCTCGATGCCGGGATTTTTGCCCTGGCCGGAGGCTCCGGCACCCAGCTTGGCACCGGCGGTATGCAGACCAAGCTTAAGGCCGCACAGCTTACCACCTCAGCGGGGATTGAGCTGGTGATCGCCTCAGGCGCCAATCCTGTGCAGCTGCCTCTTCTGGTGGCAGGACAGGGTGAGGCTACCTTCTTTTCAGCCTCCCAGCATCCGCGCGAGGCCAAAAAGAACTGGATTTTAGAGGCAGCCCGGGTGCAGGGGCGGCTTAACGTCGATAAGGGCGCCAGGCGTGCGCTGCAGGAGCAGGGCTCCAGTCTGCTGCCTAAAGGCATTTTAAGCGTGAGCGGGGATTTTCTGCGCGGCGGCAGCGTGGAGATCTGTGATGAAGAGGGACGGCCCTTTGCCCGGGGGATCTCCCGCTACAGCTCTGAGGAGCTTACACGCATCAGGGGACATCACTCGCAGGAGATTGAAGAGCTTCTGCATTACACGCATGGCGATGTCGCAGTACATCGGGATGAACTGGTTTTGTTTTAGGAATGCATATGGAAGAGATGGCAGAACAGCAGCTCACTAAGCTGGCAGCCTTGACCTATAAGGCCTCAGAGGAACTGCAGCTGTGGGATACGGAGCTTAAGAATACGGCTTTAAGCTGTATCGCAAGGTGCCTGCGTGAGCATAAAGCTGAGATTTTTTGCGTCAATCAGCAGGAGGTGGAGGACGCCAGGCAGGCCGGTCTTGCCGAGGCCATGGTTGACAGATTAAAGCTTACTGACAGCCGCTTTGAGGAAATGGTCGGGGGCGTTGAACAGGTGGTAGCTCTGCCTGATCCTATCGGGAAAATCAGTGCCGGGCGCACGCTGCCTTCAGGACTTAAGCTTTACAAACAGAGCGTACCGCTTGGGGTGATAGGCGTCATTTATGAGTCCCGTCCGAATGTGACCGTGGACATTGCCGCACTCTGTCTTAAATCCTCCAATGCCTGTCTATTGCGCTGCGGCAGGGAGTCCCTTAAGACCTCGGCTCTTATGCATCAGCTGATGCAGGAGGCCCTGCGCTCCTTAAAGCTCAATCCTCATGTGATTTCGCTTGTGGATAATCCTAATCGGGAGCTCGTGATGCACATGCTCAGGCTCAGTCAGTATCTTGATGTGATTATTCCGCGCGGCGGTGTGACGCTGCAGAGGCTCTGTCAGGAGCACTCCACCATTCCCGTCATTATCGGAGGCTTTGGGATCTCGCATCTGTTTGTCGATGACAGCGCCGATCTCAAGCGGGCGATCCCGCTCATTCTCAATGCCAAGGTGCAAAAGCCCTCAGCCTGCAATGCCTTAGATACGCTGCTTTTACACCGCGGCATCTGCCGCGCTCTGCTGCCTGAGCTGCTCGAGGCGCTCAAGGCACATCAGGTCAGGATTTACGCGCATGGTGAGCTGTATGCACAGTGCGCAGGCTACCCTTATCTTGAGCAGGGCGTGCCGGCAAATTTTGATGAGGAATTTTTATCCAAGGCGCTCAATCTTGCGCTCGTGGAAGATGTCAGAGAGGCAAGCGAGCATTTAAGAGCGCATCGGGCCAGCCATTCAGACGCGATTCTGACTGACTCGCGTGAGCATGCCGCCTATTTTATCCGGCGCGCAGGCTCAGCCTGTGTTTATGTGAATGCCTCTACCCGCTTTACTGACGGGGGACAGTTCGGTCTTGGCGCCGAGGTGGCAATTTCCACACAGAAACTGCACGCCCGCGGGCCGATGGCTCTTGAGGAGCTTACCACCTATCAGTATGTGGGAGAGGGTGATTATTTAATCCGTAACTAGGAAGGTGTAATATGCCGTTTGTTCAAGTCAAAGTAACCGGAAAACTTCAGAGCGCTCAGAAGGCTCAGCTGGCCGCCAGACTGACTGATGCGATAGGACAGGCCTTTTCAAAGCCTGCCGCCTATATCATGCTCAGCATTGAAGATCAGCAGGAACTGTATATGGCCGGCAAGCCTTTGGAGCAGGGGGCCTTTATTTCAGTGCGGCTGCTGGGCCAGGCGGTGCGCAGCGCCTGTGAGACGGCCACAGCAGAGTGCAGCCGCGTGCTTGAGGAGGAGCTTAACCTCAAGGGACGGGGAGTTTATATCTCCTTCCATCCGGTGGAGAACTGGGGGCAGGGCTCCTCGCTGTTCTAGAGCGCCTATTTAAGCCGCTCCTGTACAATCCTGTACTGCTGACCTTCACCGCTTGGGACAAAGCTCAGGCGGTGGGTGAAGCCTTCCGGCAGATCCTCTTTGTGATGTGAGACAAACAGCACGGAGGTCTGCCCATGCTGCATGATATAGCTGATAAAGGCCTTGACCAGGGTGCGGGCAAAACCGTCCAGACCCTGCAGCGGCTCATCGAGGATCAAAAGAGGCGGATTCTTCACCAGCGCACGGATGATGAGCAGCAGGCGCTGCTGTCCGAAGGAGAGCGCCTTAAACGAGGTGGTCTCATCACTGATCTTGGCTAGCTTCAGCCATTCTCTGGCAATCGCAATTTCCTCATCTCCAGGCTGACTGTAGAGGCCTATGGAATCATAAAAGCCTGAGAGCACCACATTGATGACCGGTGCGCTGACCCGGTAGTCAAGATGCAGGCTGCCTGAGACCAGACCGAAATATTTCTTGATATCCCAGATGGACTCTCCGCTGCCGCGCCTGAAGCCGAACACGGTGACATCCTGGGTGTAGACCAGCGGATTATCCCCGGTAATAAAGGAGATCAGGGTGGATTTGCCCGCCCCGTTAGGTCCCAGGATCTGCCAGTGCTCCCCTGGATTGATGGTCAGGTTGAGATCATGGAAGATCTCCCGCTCATAGCTGAGGTTAAGATGGGAAAGTCTGACTAGGGGCCCCTCTTTGAGCGGCAGCAGGGCGCATTTGGCCGGAGGCTTGGGCAGCGTCAGATCAGGCAGGGTTTTAGTCAGCAGCAGGGCCTGGGCATCCGGATCGTGCAGGAGCATCTCGCGCGAGGAGATCTTGCCGAGGCTGCCTTTGGTGATAAGCCCCATGGCGGTGACGGTACTGGGGATCTCCTCAGGACGGTTGACAATCAGCACAATCGGGGTGTGATAGTGCAGATGAATGCTGTCAAGCAGCTCCGAGAGACGGGCACGGGTTTTGACATCGAGCGCATCATAAGGGCAGTCGAGCACGAGCAGTTCAGGCCTTGAGCATAAGGCTCTGGCCAGGAGCACCTTGCGGCCTTCACCGCCTGAAAGCTGACGCAGCGGCTTGTGTATAAGCTCTTTTAACTGCATGCCCTCCAGCACTTCCTCAAGATAGTCAGGCGCGCAGTCAGCGAGCAGATCCTCAGGGGTCAGACCTAATTCCTCCTTGGCGGTAGTGGCATCGGAATTGCGCAGATTGTAGTCCTTCTCAAACAGCGCCATCTGCTCTTCAAAGGAGACGACCTGGGCTCTTATCTCCTGCGGAGCGGTGCCCTCAAGAAGCGGTACCTGTCCTGCGATGGCCTTGGCGAGCGAGGTTTTGCCGGAGCCGTTGCCTCCGATGAGCACCAGCAGATCGTCCCGCTTGAGCTCAAGCTCCGGGATGGTGACCTGATAGCGCTGATTAAGTAAAAAAGTGGCGTTTGACCAAATATAGCTTGTCATATCTGAATCCTGTGTTCTAATTTTTGCAATATATTGTACTCTATATTGCTTAAAATGCATTATTTAACGCAGGCCAGGTGTAAAATTGTTCAAATTTTTGCAAAGACACTGTGACAAATCATTCAATTTTGGGATCTTGCACATATAAAGTTCTAAAAAATAAAAATAAAATGCTAAGTAAGTTATCGGATCTTTTAAGAATATGGAGGCTTCGGAATGGCAGATAATCCAAAGATACTGGTTTTGCTCAAGCCGAGTGATCAGCAGCCCGCGCTGGCCCGTGTTGCTCAGTATGCCAGAATGGTTCCTGCAATTGAGGTGGTTGCCTGTCGGGTGATCAATGAGTTCACCTCGGCTGATAAGGAGCAGATCACAGCTCGGGTCAAGGGTGAATTTGAGACTCTTAAGCATGAGTACCCGTCCATTAAGAATTTCTCCTTAAAGCTCCTGTTTAACCGCAATGTGGCAGAAGCCTTCTGTGAAGAGGAACGGCAGGGTGACTATGATCTCGGCGTGATTTCCGCCAACCGGCGCAACACCATCAAGGATCTGTTCATCAGCACCATCGACAGCAGCATCATGCGCTCAACCGATGTGCCGCTTCTGGTGGTCAAGAACGTCAACACGGCTCAGACTTTAGGCAAGCCGATTCTGATCGCCATTGATTTCAGCGAGGCAGAACATCTGCATAAGCTTGATGAATATCTGATGAAATCGGCGGTCAAGTTTGCTGAAAACTACAATGGTGAGATTCATATCGTCAACTGTGTCTCGCCTCTCAATCGCGGTCTTATGTCAGGTGAAACCTCAGGCTCTAAGCTGCTTGGCTCAAGTTCTCTTGATCGGGCCGGCATTCACTACAAGGTGACCCTGGAATTTGCTGAAAAATTCGGCATCGGCGATGACTGCGTGCATGTGGTGGAAGGCCGCATTGATGAGGAGATCCCGCGTCTGTGCGAGCAGCTCAATGCCCGTATGGTCTGCATGGGTACGACACCGCGCAGCAGCTTTTTCGGCTCCATCGATTCGATTGCTTCTGAGCTCGTGCTCGAGCAGATCCGCGGCGATGTGTATATTGTCTCCTCAGCGCATATTGAAAAGCTGGAGGGCAAGGAAGAGCAGAGCAGGGATTAGCGCTGCTCTCAAAAACAGCAAAGGCAGGTGTAAACCTGCCTTAATTTTCTATGCCTCAGGCTTTAGACATTGAAGAGGAACTCGAAGAGATCGCCGTCCTTGACGATATAGTCCTTGCCTTCACTGCGCAGCTTGCCGGCTTCCTTAGCGCCTGCCTCACCATGATACTGAATAAAGTCCTCATAGGCGATGGTCTGCGCCCTGATGAAGCCGCGTTCAAAATCAGAATGGATTTTACCGGCAGCCTGCGGGGCTGTGGCACCGACCTTGACGGTCCAGGCTCTGACTTCCTTAGGACCTGCGGTAAAGAAGGTCTGCAGGCCCAGCAGCTTGTAGCCTGCTCTGATCACGCGGTTCAGTCCCGGCTCTTCCAGGCCGAGGCTTTCCATAAATTCAGCGCGGTCCGCCTCATCCATCACGGCAAGCTCCGATTCGATTTTAGCTGAGACCGGCACCACCACGGAGCCTTCCTGTTGGGCATGCTCTTCCACGGCCTTGAGGAAAGGATTATCGCTAAAGCCATCCTCGGCCACGTTGGCAATATACATGACAGGCTTTAAGGTCAGGAAATTGAAGGTGCGCAGGGCGACCCTGTCTGCCTCGGTCAGCTCAAGCTGGCGCAGCATCCTGCCAGCTTCAAGGCAGGGCTTGCATTTTTCAAGAGCCACCACCTGAGCCAGCGCTTCCTTATCGCCGCCGGTGCGGGCGCGCTTTTCCAGGCGCTGCAGCGCTTTTTCACAGACCTCAAGATCGGCAAGCTCAAGCTCCGTATTGATGACCTCAATATCCGAGATCGGATCCACCTTGCCGCTGACATGGATGATATTGTCATCCTCAAAGCAGCGCACCACATGGGCAATGGCATCGGTTTCGCGAATGTTCATCAGAAACTGATTGCCAAGGCCCTCACCCTTGGAGGCACCCTTGACGAGACCTGCAATATCCACAAATTCCATGGCGGCAGGGACGATCTTGGCCGGGTTGACAATGGCCGCGATGGCATCTAGGCGCTGATCCGGCACCGGAACAATGCCGGTATTCGGCTCAATGGTACAGAACGGAAAGTTTTCTGCCGCAATGCTGGCTTTGGTCAAGGCATTGAAAAGGGTTGATTTGCCCACGTTAGGCAGACCGACAATGCCGCAATTAAATCCCATGTTATGCTCCTTCTAATTTAAAACCGTTGATAAAGGAAGTGGCCTTAGGCAGGGTCGTGGTATAAAGCTGAGCGATCCCTTCTTTGGCGTGTTCAAGCGCTAAGGCTATAGCTTCCTGATCCTGTGCCTGCGGTCTGCCCAGCACCCAGCTGATGACATCATGACTGGGCGGCTTGCCGATCCCCAGGCGCAGCCTTAAAAAATTCTGATTGTTGGAGAGCTGTGACACAATGCTCTTAAGTCCATTATGACCAGCAAGTCCTCCGCCGAACTTGAGCTTAAGCTGACCTGGGGGCAGATCGAGATCGTCGTGCAGCACCAGAAGCTCTTCAGGTTTGAGCTTGAAGAAACTGCACACGGCTCCTACGGAGCGGCCTGATTCATTCATAAAGGTGGTGGGAAAGAGCAGACGCACTTCCTGTCCGCCCAGCGTTCCCCGTCCGAGCATGCCGAAAAAGCGGCCCTCGGGCTTGAGCTCAAGGTGCATGCTCTCAGAGAGCAGCCTGAGCAGATCTACGCCAAGGTTATGGCGGGTATGCTCATACTGTGCTCCTGGATTGCCTAAACCTACAATCAGCTTAGGCAGACTTGGTTTAACCTGCATGTTATAAACCTGTTTATAAAATCTTGATGATATTGGTGCGCAAGTGTTCGGGCAGCTCCTCTAAAAGCCTGCTGACCTTTTTATTGTAGCGGGGCATCACATAGTCAGGCGCGATTTCATTGAGCGGCACCAGTACGAAGTCCCGTTCATGCGTGTGCTCATGCGGCAGGGTAAGCTCCGGAGTCGCGCTGACCACGTCAGCATAGGAGATGAGGTCAAGATCGAGCGTGCGCGGTCCGTTCTTGAACACGCGTACCCGTAAAAAGCGGTTTTCGGTCTCAAACATCCGCTTGAGCAGCTCCTCAGGCGAGAGGGTGGTCTCCACCTCACAGACGGCATTGATGAAATTGTCCTGATCAAGGTAGCCAGTCGGCCTGGTAGCGTACATCGACGAGATGGCCGTGACCCTGATGGCAGGGTCGCGGGCCAGATCTTTGATGGCCTGTACGATCGTGGTAAAGCTGTGCCCGAGGTTTGACCCGAGCGCTATATATGCAATATTAGCCATTGTTTAGGGATCCAGATGCATGGCGGCGCGCCAGGCGCGTGCCTTTTCAAGGCGATCTTTGCGGCTCTGTCCGCTGTCCTTGCCAAAAGACGCAGCGCTCTCTTTTGCAGGTGCTGACTCAGGCCCAGGGCTGCTCTCACGCTCCAGCTTCTTCTTGGAGGCCTGGGCGGCACTCTTGTCATAATAAGGCTGCCAGTAGCGGATATATTCCTCAAGATAAGGCTCAAACTGCCCGCGCACCTTGAAGATGTCAAAGCCGCCGCGGAACAGAGATCTGCTGACGATGAGCGAGGTGTGGCTTTCCGTGGTGTCAAGCAGCAGATATTGCAGCATCCACATGGAGCGGATGCTGCTTAGAATGGCCATCGGGATGGCGGTGATCTGCTGTTGCTGCTGCATCACATTGTTGAAGGCCTGCTGTCTTAGCTCCTGAGCTGCCACATCACTGACAAGACAGTCACTGAACTGCTCAAGATTGAAGACCTCCTCCTGATATTTAAACCAGAGGATGACCGCATACAGGAAGTGCGGCATATTGCGCTTGTTCTGCGCATAGCGTGCATCCGAGCTCTTGAGAGCCGCTTCCACAAAGCTGTTGAAGGCCGGATTGTCAAAATAGGCCTCAAGGCCGGGGAAGAGAATTTCAAACAGACCATACTCCCTGAGAATATGATAGCTCTGCAGCCCATGCCCGGTTAAAAACAGCTTGTTGACCTCTTCATAGAGGCGGGCATTGGAGACCTGCCTCAGGTTGTCCGCCAGTTTCCTGATAGGCTCTGAGGTGCGCCTTGAGAGTTTAAAGCCTAATTTGGCGGCAAAGCGCAGCGCACGGATCATGCGCACGGGATCTTCGAGGTAGCGCACCTCAGGATCTCCGATGATATCGATGACGCGTGCCTTAAGATCGGCAAAGCCGCCATGGAAATCGATGAGCTCAAAGGTCTTGATATCGTAATAGATGGCATTGATGGTGAAGTCACGGCGCTGGGCATCTTCTTCAAGGCTCTTGCCATAGACATTGTCACGCACCAGCATGCCTGAATCGTCGCTGACGCGCGTGCCGCTGCCGCGTCTTTCGGTCCCGTCCTGCATGCTTCTGAAGGTGGTCACCTCTATGATCTCATTGGCAAACACCACATGGACAATCTTAAACCGTCTGCCGATGATGCGCGAATTTCTGAAGACCCGTCTGACCTGCTCAGGCGTGGCATTGGTGGATACGTCAAAATCCTTGGGTACCTTGTTGGTGAGCAGATCGCGGATGCAGCCGCCGACCAGATAGGCCTGAAAGCCGGCGTGACTGAGTCCCTCGAGGACTTTTAAGGCCTGACGGGAAAAATTCTTACGGGAGATGGGATGATCCTTGCGTGCCAGCACAAGCTTAGCTGAGCCATGCTTCCTGACCTGTTCCTTATTCTGGGCAAGCACATCCTCAAGCGATGGTTTAGGGGCTGTAATTTTGGTGTCCTTCATTCTAGGCTAGTTAAAAAATTTATGTTAACTGTACATTATAGCAGACATTGGTCCTCAAGCATAAATTAAAGCTGAGATGAGCTAACTATTCAGACTAAGTCCTGCAGGATGTGAGCACATTAAGCTACTCAGTATTCTGAGCATGTCAGCGTGACCGTAAACAAGCGTCCGCGACCTAAGGCCTCACGTTACACACGCTAAGCTTGCCTGAGGCTTAACCTGCTGCAGCCTTGGCGGTAAGAGTGGAGGCAGGCTCGTTCATCAGGCAGTTTCACACTGTTCAGTCTAAGCTTTAATGTACAGCTCAGCGCTGCCTGATAAATTATGAGCGCTGAGGGAGCAGCCTGAGCTCAGAGTGAACTTAGGTGCTGCAGCCTCAGCGCTCGGTGCTGCTCTTATTCAGGCGAGCTATTTAGGTAAATCCTCTAACCTGCGGCCGGTAATAGTCTGGGCGTATCTGACCTCTGTAACACTTGGCTGTACGCTCTCATCACCTCCGCTTAGCTGACATTTTACTTGTGTCTGATAAACTAGATAACCTACATGATTGGGGTTTTGCGTGCCATTATCCGCATTTATCTGCATCCGCATGGTCCGGATAAAGGTGACTTCCTTATTATCGGCAGAGAATACGAGTTCAATTTTATGATACGGCAGATCTTCTTGATTATAAGGCTGAGTTATCATATCAAATTTATCAAAATTAGGATCGGACTGCTGAGAACGGGTTAACAGGCCTGAGTTTTGCATCTGCTCTGTAACTGGTATTTTACCTATGCCATCAAATGATCCCATAGTCTGAACAAAAAACACGTTAGCGTCTGCACGCTGATTGGCAAGTTTGGAAACAAACTGCAGATCACGCGGGGTGGTAAGATGCTGTTTAAGCAGCGGTAGGGCTTCATCAAGCGGTTTATGATCAAATTCCTGACCATTGATGATAACGATAGAGCGGTGAAAGTCTTTTTTAAAGCTGTTATATATATCACCTGCAGCATCTGGAGCATTCTTATTTTCAGGGTCAATAAACATATTGTCCCCTTCATCTTCTGCAGGATTATCCCTTAAATGCTGTAAATCCTGCTGGAAAAGGCTTTTAAGCGTGTTGCAGAAGTCCTTAATTCCAGAATCTTCAGAGTCGAGGGAGAAATTCTTCCACTTGGATGCAACCTGCACAAATTCCTGAACCTTCTGATTGCTGAGCTCTTTTTCCTCGGCAGTATAAAGAAAAGATCTGATCTGCTTTTTAAGTAATGGTTTAACCTCTTCTGATACCTTATCTGCATATTTATTCTCAAGAGCCTGCATATAACCAGTCTGCTCTGCTAAAAAGGTCTTAATGTCACTTGTATATTTATAAAATGCATTTTTAATCTCCTGACGCGTCTGAGCCTTGTCAAGGTCTGTCTCAAGCTGTGGCAGTCTATTTTTAAGCTCAGCTAAAATTTTCGGTAAACACTCACTGGATACCTCGTCATTCAGATCTTTTAAGCTAGTTACAATTTGATCATAAATAGCAACCTGTCTGATAGTGGGTGTGAATAAATTTTTAAGAGCAGCTTTTAATAAGTCAGTAGTATATAACTGTGTTGACTGCAGTGCCTTTTTTTGTAAGGGGCCTAAAATTCCGCCGCCTGACTGCTTAATTAAGTCTGTAAAAGAATGCTTAACATATTCAATCCCAAACTCTTTTTGCAAATCCTCTGCCACGGCTTTAAAAGTATCCGTGGTCTGCTGATTAAATCCCAACGCACCTTTGCTCAGCAGATTTGCAAAATTAACATTCAGTACTGCAGTTTTGAGATCATCCTCTGATAAATTGCTGAAAAAACTCTCCACCATGTTTTTATCTTTGAGATCTCCGACTGTCATTAGCATCTGGCTTTCACCGAGTTTCTTTTTTGCCATGATCTGATTGAGCAGGTTTATATAGTGATTTATGTCATCTTTAAGGGTGGTGTTATACTGCTCTGCAACTTTATCAAGTCTCTGTTTAATGACCATTTCCTGCACTTTTTTTAACATAGCTTCTTTGCAGAGACTATAAAATTTTCCTGCATCTACGGCACTATCCTGCTTCTCGATGGCGCCTTTCAGCGGCTTTGTAAAGCTATTACTCAGCTTGCCATCTTTTTGGTAGATAGTATATTCCTGGGGAAACTGATCGCCAAAGGCCCGTTTAAGGTCGGCCATGGCATCATTTAGTGCCTGCTGATATTTTTCAGAAAGTTGATTATTTCTGATCTTTTCATTTAACGTGGTATTGCTTTTATCATCAGCAGCTCGTGACTCAGGCAGCAGCTTCTCACTTAGGGCTGCAGTCTTGGGATGCCTTGCCTCAGCGGCTCTGACAAGCATGCCGGATATAGGAGAGTATTTGACAGCCACCGCCTGAATAAATTGGCCAAATCTGCTCAATCCCTGAGCGATGCTATGGCCGATGGATGATAGAAGTGATCTTGAGGGTCTTACTTCCTGAGCAAGTCCGAGTCCGTTTTGCTCATTAGGATTATGTTCTACGTTAACCTCATTCTGGTTATTCTGCGGCACCTGCTGAGGAAGGTTAGGTCCTAGATGAACGTCATTACCCATTTTCTTTACCTGTAATTTGATTTAATCTTGAAGACCTGAGCCTAAATCTTGAATACTGAAGCTTTTTCAAAGCTGCCTGTCTCAGGAGTTAATAAACTTATTATAGATTATTTTAAAATATGTAGTGGAAGTATTTATCTATAAAGATCACAAAACCATAAAACAGCGCTTATTTCAGGTAAGTACAGCCACGAGGTCAGTTTAAAGCGCTTTTGGCTTTAATGCTTCTAACCGGCAGAAAAAAGCAGCGCTGCTCTGAGCGCTGCCTTAAACGAAGCACAAGGCTAAGCTGCCTTGACTTAGGACCTAGCCGAAGATCTGGTCGATGGCCATCGGGATGGCGTACTGGATGCTCTTACCCATGCCGAGCGAGGAGAGAGCCTCCGAGCGCTTAGCGTCGAGCACCTCCCCCATGCAGTCGAGGAAGTCGTCATAGTTCTTGCAGCCCTTGGCGGACTGGCGGGCTGTATTGGCAATCTCATCGAGAGCCCGGGCAGCTTCTGCCTTATAGGTGATAAAGAAGCTGGTAAACAGCAGATTGGCGCTCTGAGTGACATTCTGCATTTCCGTCTCGAGGATCTGCCGGCTGTCCTCAGTCAGATCAGGCTGCTTGAGGGCAGCGGTGATCTCCTTTTTGCGTGCGACATGCTGCTGATACTCTTCATACTGGGCCTTGAGCTCATTGTTTCTCTCAAGATAAGGTGTCAGGCTGTTGTCAAGCGTGTCGATAGGGCGTTTGCCCTCCACCATTTCGAACACAAAGTTGCGGTACTCCTCGCTCTCAAGCCTCTCTTTGGCATGAGCGGTGTGCTCATCGATGTACTTGAGCACCAGCTCAACGTTTGTAGACTGGATGCCGCCTATGGCATGCAGCATCAGGATGGCCGGGTCATCGTCCACCTTCTTGACGTTGATGCTCACCGTGCGCATTGCATTGTAGACTGAGGTCAGGGTTTTGTTGGTCTCATCTATGGCATTATTCAGAGCCATCTGGCATTTGCTGAAATTATAGATAGGCGCAGGCATTTCGATGCCAAGCTTTAAGACCTCCTGCAGCGCCACCAGAATTCTGGAGCCTGAATCCTTGCGGGTACCCTTGGAGAGCACGGCATCGATGACGGTCTTCAGCCGCTCCCCGACCAGAGGAGTGTTGGGATCCTCAGGATTGACATGCTCGAGCAGCCGCTGTTTGCTCTCATCCGAGAGCAGGGCGATGAGTGATTCGGTGAAGGCCGATCCGTCGGAGAACATGGCTGCCGCCATCATCTTGGTGATGTGCTGCTGCTGTTCTTCCGTGAGCTGCGTACAGTTGCCAAAGTCGATAATGGTCAGCTGGTCTTCGGTGGTCATGATATTGCCGGCATGCAGATCTCCATGGTAGAAGCCGGTGCCGAAAATACCTTCCGTAACCCAGTTCTTGGTGAAGGAGATGAGATGCTCCTGCTGTTTGAGCAGACTGTGATAGATCTGGGAGAGTTCCCCATAGGTCTTGATGCACACATCAAAAGGATTCTTGAGCAGGTCATAATCTACTTCGCCGGTATATGCAGTTAACTCGGCCTTTCTATGGCGGGCCGGATCATCATAGTGGGTAAACGGCATCAGCAGGTCTTTGACCTTCTGGTCGACCTCTTTGAGGCGGCCGTCCAGGGTGGTGCCCGGGGCCAGATCGATCACCATGACATCCGTGGTCGGCAGCGCCAGATCGCTTAAGGTCATGCTCTTGACCTCAGGATTGTCCTGACTGTAGATCTGTCCTGAGAGCACATTGCGTGCCTCCACGGTCAGATCAAGCTCCTCCATAATGGACTTGAGATCGCCCTTGAAGGTCACATCCATGCCCGGCACTTTCTTGGCCGCTTCCAGGAAGACTTTCTGTTCTCGTTCCACGCGGTTCTGCACATCCGGACGCAGGAATTTGACCACCTTGTCGATGCCTTCCGGATGCTCCTTGGTATAGAACCTGCAGAGCACGGCCTGACCGACAGAGGCGGCACCCAGGGATTTGACCACGCTGATCTTGCTGATCTCATGATTAGAGGAATTGACCAGCTCGAGCAGATGGGCCTGAATAATGCGCTGCGGAATAGGGGCCAGATTACATTTCATGTCAGCCACCGCCTCTCTGAGATCATCAGAGAGGGCCTGTGCCGGCAGACGCTGCAGCATCTTCTGCATGATAGGACCTGCGCCTTTGAAGAGAGCGCCCAGGATCTGACCCTGCGTTGACTTGTGATTGGAATAGCGCACGAGAGAAGAGAGCATGGCGCGCTTGTCCACCGTGCTCATATCCTTGAAGTAGGAGGACATCACATGTCCCATAAAGCGGCCTAGGGCAGACTTGGCAAAGTCACCGGTCACCTCATCCTGCAGCTGCTTGAGCGTCACGTTTTTATCGGTCGGATCGAGCGGAGGATGATTGGCGTTTGCGGAGTTGAGGGCCTCGTTAAAGTGGGTGCTGATAGTCGCGGAAATCTGCTCTGAGGCCTGCGCTATGGCCGAATTGAGCTGGGTCTCTGCGGCAGCGAAGTACTCCCACATCTCATCTTCAGGGTTCTTGAGCGCATCCTCAAGCTTCTGCTTGAGTACAGATTCCTGAATACCTAAAGCGATGCTGTCAGGCTCAGCGAGCATAAACGGCTGACTGATCTTAGGCTGTGCCTCACCATAGCTCTCCCTGGCAAAATTGAGGATCTCCTCTTGGGTGGTCTGCTTGAGCAGGCCTTTCTCCTCGGCCACGCTGGCAAGATTCTGAAGCATCTGTATGGGCAGCAGCTGCTGCTTGATGATCTCCTCAAAGGCTGCATCGTAGCTTGTATCAAGGCCTGAGAATGGAGCTGAATAGCTTACTTTTTCGTTTTCATCATAAATTTCAGAGGCGCTGTTAAAGCAGACCTTGGCGTCATTTTCCGTTATCAGCTTCTGTTCTAAAAGCTCGGAGATAAGACGGCCTACCGCATCTGCTGGCAGCAGCTTGTCTCTGATGGAGAGAAGCACCATGTTGGTGTAGTCATCTGAGGTAGGCGGATCCTGTGGCTGTACCTTGGTAAAGAGCTCTGAGCCCTGCAGCTGGGTGAGCAGCTGTGCACCCGTAGGCTCGGTCATATGCTTTTCAAACTGCTCAAAGAACTCGGACTGTTCAAGCTGCGTGAGCAGAAGACTGCCGCGCAGGTTGCCGATTGCATCGCTGAACTGCCCGCGCAGCTGCTCAGGCAGGGTCTTGAGGGCAGCAGGATCGGAAATGATGCGGTTGAAGGTTTTGACATGCTCGAGCATGGTTTTGACCAGACGCGTGCCGGGTTTGCTCTGCGGATTGTCAACTTCGGAGTCGTATTTGCTGCCGTCAAAGTTTAAGATGAGCTCGGCGAGGAAGTTATGCACTTTCTCTCCCTGCAGATTTTCTTCGAAGGCGGCCTGTTCCTTTTCAAGTTCCGCGACATTTTCCTGCTCGAGCAGATACTCATTGATCATGGAGCCATAGAAGCTTAGGCTCTCTCCCGTCGTTACTTCAAGCTCGCCTAGGTGTTTTAAGCAGCCCTCTGAGAGAAACTGCGCTCCCATTCCGCTCACGCGGTTATCTTCAGGGGCGATAAAGCCGTCTGCTGTGATGGACAGAATATCATCATTACGTTCCGAATCTTCTGTTACGATCTTGGTGATAGCTTCGCCAAGCATCTCTGCATCCATTTTGTTGTGCTGGGTCACCCCCACAATCTGCAGCACCGCTTTGCCTATCAGTCTGACCATATTGCCGATGAAGCAGTCCTGGAAGCTGGAAAGAATATCCTGAGGATCCTTTTTGAAACAGCAGGCGAGGATCTTGGCAAATTCAGGATCTGAGCCTATCACCTCCTTGAGCGAGGCAAGATTCATCGGCTTGTAGCCTTCGCTCTGACGCTCTTTCATCACTTCTTTAAACTTGTGCTCAAGCTTTAACAAAACCCGCCCATAGTGCAGGGTCTGGGCGCCTGAAGTCAGGTAGCGCAGGTTTCTTGCGGCGAGCTTGTCATTCCCGTTGAGATCCTCTTCCTTAGGCTTAGGATCTGCCTTGCTGAACTCAATGATCTTGGGCAGCAGCTCCGGCGGGATGCCTTGTGTTACCCTGTCGTCGGTCCCGAAGTTGAAGTTTGCCTCAAAGAGCAGCTGCCTGAAGGCAAAGTCATGCTCAGCTGACATATAGGGCAGAGCCTCAAGCAGCTGCCTGCCATAGTTCTTGTCGCTGAGTCTGATAAACAGTTCGCTGTTCTGCTCGAGAAGCTCAAAATAGTTTTTGATGCCGGCAGCTAGATCGTCAATGTCAGCATTTGGCTGCATGAGCTTGTCGGCAAGCTTATAGGTATCCACGAGATCTAAAATGGGCTGGCACTCATTCGCACTGTAGGTGAGCGGCGGCTCAAACGCAGGATCAGCAGTACCCAGGGCATTGATGAGGTTTCTTAGGACTGCTGGCAGGCTGTCCAGCGCGGTCTTATCCTGATATAAGGCCTTGAGGGTTTCCTGATTCTGGTCAAGCAGATCGGTCAGATGTTCAAGGGTGGCAGGCTCCCTGGCGCACAGTTCGCTAAAGAGCTTACCGCACAGCAGCTGTCCCTGATGGAAGGGGCTGTCTAGAATCTCCTGCTCAAGTCCGCCAAGCTCTGCCTGCATGGTTTCAACAAACTGATTGAACTGCGCATTCTCAAGTTCCTTTTTGAAAAAGCCCAGATCAATGACTATCTTGCGGGATGGCTCGGTGAAGAGTTCACGGATGCTGGCCTCAGTCGTGCATTTTTTGCTGCTGCAGAATTTCACCAGTTTAAGGATGACGCTGCCGGCCGGCTCCTTGAGGGAATTGATGAGGATGCGGTTTTGGGTCAGCTCTGCGAGAGTTTTGGCCTCCTCTCTGGCAATGCCTGCCAGGGTCAGGGCTGACTCGCTGCCCTCGCCTGGCTGCATGGCATACAGCTTCTGCGCCAGACGGCTGGCGTCCTTATAGCAGTTGACCTCATGCTGGGTTTTCTGGGCGTCGCTATAGCTGGTTGCGAAGTAATCGCGCTTCTCCTTGACATAGGAGGCCACCTGCTGCACCTTAGCCTGCTGCTCCTCGCGCTGCTGCTTGATCTTCTGCTGCTGATTGAGCTCAATGTTTTTAATATCAGCTTTCTGTTCAGGCTTTGGCTCCTCGTCAAGCTTGGCAAGGAGTTCTGAGGTGAGAATTGAATTGATTTTATCTGATTTAACAAATGAGTTCTGATAGTGAGTGAGCAGGTCGCTGACTTTATCGGTTGCACGCTGTTTATTGTTGAGATTGCTGAGCACCGTATTGCTGTGCAGGCGCAGCACCTCGGTCGGAATTTCACTGAACTCCACCGTGGTATGATTGGAGGCCCCGGTGATCACGTTGGTGAGCAGGGTGCGGTAGCGGCTGGTCTGCTGGACTGCCTGGCCGTCAGCTTCTCCCTGTGCTTCTAAGGCCGCAGCTGCATCAGCCGGCTGTGCTGCAGCAGGCAGTGCAAACTGCTCGCGGTTATCATAGCTGTTGAGAATTTCTCTGACCTGATCCTTACCATAGATACGGGCATGCAGAGTCACATCATTTTCAAGCTGCTGTTTTAACTGTGTGGCAGTCAGAGGCAGCCGGACGATGACTTCATTGTCGCCGTCAAAGAAGCTTGCAAACAGCACATTGTCCTGATTCTGGGTGAGGACGAAGCGGTTGCCGTTGCAGGAGAATTCCTGCTTGAAATTCTGCTGATCGGGGAAGCTTTGCAGGGCGCGGTGCAGGTTTCTGGTCAGATCCTTAATGCCGTTTGCCTCAATATTTGCGCGGCGCATTTCGATGGCGTCAGCCAGCTCATGATTGGTTTTGATGAAAGGATAGGCAATGCCGAAGGTGAGGATCACACCTAGGGTTTCAAAAAAGGAGAAGCGCGATTTTTTGACTTCCAGCGTCTTTTCAATTTCGGTGGTGATGCTCTGCGGATCGCTTAAAATGCGCTGTGCTGCGCTGACCGGATGCTGGATGGCCTCCTTCAGCGGTTTGATTTCGATCTCCTCAAGCTGCTCAGCGCTGATATCCAGGACGGCATTGTTGAGCTCGTCGGGTATGTCATTTTTATCAGCGTCAGCTAAGGCCATGTTGACTCCCGCCTGCATGGCATCCTGCACGTCCTGCTCCGCATCGTCCTGGACAAAGGCACGGTTGAGCAGATCCTCAGCCTCAATCTGATTCTCGGCATTCTCTTCAACTATAAGAGCCGGTTCATTTATATGATTATTGGAAATATCTTCAGACATGTTATTCCTCGCAAACGTTAGAGTTTCTGCCTGTATTATGGCATATTTTAGAGGATATTTTACACTTTAAAATTAAAAATTCAATATTTTTATCTCTACAATATAAAAATAATTTATTATGTAATTTTAGTAAGTTAATTTTATTATTGCGGCAGATGAACAGCACAGCCAGGGAACATGTGACCAGGGTTCTCTGACCTTAGTAGGAGATAAGGCCTGAGCATTTCGGGATGCGTGTGATGTCAAACGATTGAGCGGCTCTTATGAGCAGCTCTGGGCAGCTCTGAGCACTCTCAAGTGCAGAGAGATCCTGCCCAAGAAAGCGCAGCGAAAGAAGCAGTGCCTGCCTGGGGCTTAACTCCTCAAGGACTGCTTTGGCATGATTCTGCTTGGAGTATTTATGCTCGGGGCTCTTAAGGGCAAGGGGCAGGTGGACATAATGCGGCGCCTGCCAGCCTAAGGCAGCATAGAGCGCGTTCTGGATGGGAGTCTCGTAAAGCAGATCGCTGCCGCGCACCACCTCGGTCACGCCGCTGTCATGATCATCGACCACGCAGGCCAGGTTATAGGCAATCACCCGGTCGCTGCGCAGCAGAGTACAGCTCCGGTTTGCCAGATCCAGCTCCTGACGCCCAAGCAGCTCATCGTCAAAGGCGGTGTCAAGAGAGGGGGCGCTAAAACACAGGGAGGCAGCCGGCGTATAGGTCAAATGCCTGCTCTGGCAGGTGCAGGGCTGAGTGCGCCGTGAGGCGCGCGTGCAGGTACAGTAGTAGGTAAAACCGCGCTCCTGCAGCGTGTGCAGAATCTCTGCATAGCGCGCAAGTGCTGCAGGGGTATGCTGTCTTTTCAGCTCGCCGTCAAAGCTAAAGCCCAGCGCTTTCAGATCACGGAGCATCTGTGCGGTATATTCAGGCTTGCAGCGGGGAGTATCCAGATCTTCAATGCGCAGAAGACACTGACCGTGTGCGTGCTTAGCACGCAGGTATGCGCCGGTTAAGGCCACCAGCGAGCCCAAATGCAGGCGCCCTGAAGGGGTGGGGGCAAAGCGTCCTACGTACATAAAACACCAAAGCCCGTCAGAGGCGGGCTTAGGGGCAGGCTAGCGCTTAGCCTTCAAGCTGTTTTTCCTTGATTTCAGCCAGAGCCTTGCAGTCTACGCACAGATCGGCTGTCGGTCTTGCTTCAAGACGCTTGATGCCGATTTCAATGCCGCACTGCTCGCAGTAGCCAAACTCATCCTTGTCGATCTTGGTGATGGTCTTTTCAATCTTCTTGATCAGCTTGCGCTCGCGATCTCTGGTTCTGAGCTCCAGGGCAAATTCCTCTTCCTGAGAGGCTCTGTCCAGCGGATCCGGGAAATTGGCCGCTTCATTTTTCATATGCCCTACGGTGCGGTCAACTTCATTGCGCAGCTGATCTCTCCAGGCAGTCAGAATCTTGCGGAAATGTGCTTTCTGTTTTTCATTCATGTACTCCTCACCAGGCTGTTCCTGATAAGGCTCTACACCAGCAATGGCCAGAGGTCCCATTGAAAGGGTATCGCTAGGCGTCTGGGTTGTAGTTTTCTTTGTAGCCATAGGCTCCATCCTTGTTCCAAACCCGTCTTGTAAAAAAGGGCGGGGTGATAAGTTAAGAATCACTCAGGCAAACTTTCCTGAGTACTCCAGAATTCTTCGCTTGTCTTACACTGCATCAGGCAGTGGCTGGATAATTAAAAGCCTGTCTGAAGACTTAAGCGTTTAGGTCAGGGAGGCTTTGTACTTTAGCCTAAAGAGAGGAGGCCGCATCCATGTTCAAGCAAGCTGCTCTCAATGCATCAGCATCCAAGTCTTCAAAAGAAAATTATCTACCAAAGCTAAAAAACACGCAAATTCTAGTGTGGATTTTTTGATTTGTCACGCAAAGCTAAGCTAAAGGATGAGCTAGCTCGCACTTGTGCAAGCTTAAATATGAGATTAAGCTCACTTTTCTACAGTAATTCAAAGCAGAGACAGGTTTTTGCAGGCTGTGAGCAAAACAGGCTTTTTTTAAGCTTTGGTGAGGCAAAGTCTAGTCGCGTGAGGATTTGCACCACAATGGAGCGCAACAGAAAAAAAGCAGGGTCTGATTTAACCCTGCTCTTAAGGCTTAAACCTTTAGAACTTAGGTTCTAGCCGATGACAAAGCAGTAGGAGGTGGTGAATTTGCCGCCGACTGGAGCTGACTGCGTACCTTCTCTGTCCTTGAACTCGCCGTCATAGTCGGCATAGTCGGCATGACCATACCAAGGCTCCACGCAGACAAACGGAGCGCCGCCGCGTTCTGGAGTCCAGATGCCTACGCTCTGGAAGTTCGGGAACTTGATGCTGATGCTCTTGCTGTTCTTGTGATTGCGCAGCGTGATGGTATCGGTGGTCAGATCATCATAGATATGCACGCCGCCTTTGAAGTTCTCATAAGCAAGGGCCAGGGTCTTGCCGTTGATGTCAGGTCTCTTCTCATGCAGAACCAGCACCTTAGGATCAACCACATAGGTATCTGAATGCTGCTCGGTGCCAAAGTCAAGATAATAGTCCTCAAATTTTTCCGAGTCGTTGCGCTGGGTGCGCAGGGCAGGGTGGGCGCCGATGCAGAAGTAGATTTCCTTGGTGTCAAGATTCTCAACCGTCCACTGCACGGTGATGGTCTTGCCCTTGAGCACATATTTGATGCGCAGGGCAAATTTGAAAGGATAGCCTTTCAGGGTGGCATCACTGTAGCGCAGCTCAAACTCAATGGAGTCAGAGGTCTGACCTATCATGGCAAATTCGGAGGTACGGCTGAAGCCATGGGTGGAGAGCTCATAGGTCTTGCCCTCATGACGGTATTTGCCGTCTCTGACATTGCCCACAATCGGGAAGAGGATCGGGCTGCAGAACTTCCACCAGCTCTCATCTCCGTTCCAGATATACTCGGTGCCGTCACTCTTCTCTTTAATTGAGCACATTTCACCGCCAAAGGTTCTGAATTTCAGACTTAAAACCTCATTTTCCAATTCATAGAACATGAATTTTCTCCTCTAGGTAAGTTAATGGTTAAGACTCTCTAAGTTTAGCCCCAACGAAAAATCTGAAAAGTTACCTTTCTCAATTTTTGAAGATTAAAACTAAAGGTGCGCGCCATAAGGCAGAGCGCGGAATTTATCGACTCTTGATGAGTAAAAGTCGCCAAGCCGCTCGGTTTTGCTATAATGCGCGTGAGGTTTAACATGGCACTACACGATAACGACAACGAATCCAAACGGATTTTAGACAATTTTTCAGCGCTCTCCGATGAGGACGTCCCTCCGCATTTAAGAGGGGCACAGCAGGCGCAGACTCAGGATCACAAGACACAGGAGAGTCAGGCTGACGGCGCTTCCTCATCAGAGGATGAAAAGCAGGGCGCTGAGGACTTTAAAAATGAAGAGCATATAGAGCAGCAGAGTGCCACCGAGCTTAATGCCGAGATGCTCAAGCCCAGTGCTCAGGAGGAAGCAAAAAGCGGGTTCAAAGCTCTGAAATGGCCGCTTGTGCAGGGCAAATGGACCATGTGGTCGCTTAAAATCGGGCTCGCTGCCGCGGCGGTCCTGGGGCTGCTCTTTATTTATTTTGACTCGGTGGTGCTCTCAAAGTTTGAGGTTGATGATCGCTTTGTGCTGCCTGCCGTGGTGTATTCACGTCCGCTTGAGCTTTATCCTGATCAGAAGCTGTCTTTAGATCAGATGCTCTATGAGCTCAAGCTGCTTAAATACCGCAACAGTACTAATCCCTCTCGCCCGGGTGAATACGGGGTCAATAAGCAGACGGGCAAGATGGTGCTCATCAAGCGGCCGTTTGATTTCCCGGATCAGAGCGAGGAGAAGATGTCGCTGCTGCTGCAGTTTTCCGGGCAGCGCGTGACGCGCATTGAGAATGCCGATACCCGCGAAGAGCTCGGCTATGTCAGAATGGATCCGGTGCTGCTTGATCGCATCAACCGTATCGATCCGAGTGAAGACAGAATTTTCCTGCAGCTTGAAGAAGTGCCGCAGCGTCTGATTGAAACGCTGCTTGAGATTGAGGATCGCTCCTTCTACTCTAATCTTGGCGTCAATTTCTTTGCCATCGCCAGGGCCTTTGTGAAAAACACGCTGGCAGGTCATGTGGTGGAAGGCGGTTCGACCATCACGCAGCAGCTCGTGAAAAATTACTTTTTAAGCTCGCAGCGCAGCTATACCCGTAAGTTTAAAGAGATCATGATGGCGCTGATCATGACCAAGCGCTACAGCAAAGAGCAGATCCTCGAGGCCTATCTGAATGAAATCTATTTGGGACAGAACGGCAATGCCGGCATCTATGGCTTCGGTCTGGCCTCCTATTTCTACTTTGGCGTGCCGGTCTCAGAGCTGACTCAGGATCAGATGGCACTGCTGGTCGGGATCATCAAGGGCCCTTCCTATTATGATCCGTGGCGGCATCCTGATACGGCGCTTGAGCGGCGCAATGTGGTGCTGTCTGTAATGCACAACCGCGGCTATCTGAGCGAGGCTGAATATGCTCAGTACACCTCCCGTCCTCTGGGCGTCATCAAGCGCGGCATGATGAACTATTCTAAAACTCCGGCCTTTATGGGTGTGCTCAAGCATGAAATTGCCAGCAAGTTCGGCGACGATTTCCTTTCAGGCAACGGCATCCGCATCTTTACAAGCCTTGATCCTCAGGCGCAGCAGGCGGCGGAAAACGCGGTCTACACCGAGCTCAATCAGATTGAAAAGGAGACCAAGCGCGAAGGTCTTGAAGCGGCCATGGTGGTCTCCAACTGGCGCAATGCCGAGGTCTCCGCGGTGGTGGGCAGCCGTACCCCACAGTACGAAGGCTTTAACCGCGTGCTCGAAGGCCGCCGTCAGGTCGGCTCGCTCATCAAGCCTTTTGTCTATCTGACTGCCTTCCATTATGGCATCCATCTGGGCACCATGGTCAAGGATGAGCCTCTGACCGTCAAGCTTTCCTCAGGCAAGTTCTGGCAGCCTAAGAATGATAACGGCAAGTTCAGAGGCCCGGTCTCGGTGCGCTATGCCATGGCGCATTCCATGAACGTGCCGACGGTGAAGATCGGACTTAACGTGGGGCTTAACCATGTGCTGGAGACCTTAAGAGCAGTAGGCTTCAAGCAGGATCTGCCGCTGTATCCGTCCATGCTGCTTGGCACCGAGGAGCTGACCACCTATGAGATCAACGCCATGTACGCCAGCCTTGCCACCGACGGGGTCTTCCAGGATCTGACCACGCTCAGAACCGTGGTCAAAAACGGCGAGATTGTCTATGAGCGTCAGGAAAACCGCGGACAGGCCACGCTTGATCCCAGAGATTCCTATCTGACGCTGCAGGTGATGCTTGAGGCAACCCGCTCCGGTACCGGTCGGCGCATCGGGCGCATGTTCCCGCAGATGAATATTGCCACCAAGACCGGTACCACCAACGACAGCCGCGATACCTGGACGGTGGGCATCGATAATGATGAGGTGGTCACCACCTGGGTGGGCTTTGACAACAACCGTTCCACCGGGCTGTTCGGATCTTCAGGTGCCATGCGCGTGTATGGCGCCTATCTCACCGAGCGAGGCGTGAATTCCCTGCAGCTCAAGCGTCCGCAGGGCATCAAGTTTGTCGCCTTCAACAATAAGGGCAATGTGGTCTCCGACCGCTGCCGTACATCCGAGCAGAGCCTGCTGCCGGCGCGCGTGGATATGATTCGCTATGTGGATGATAACTGCGGTGGGGTACAGGTGTTCACTCCGATGCTCGATGCTGACAGTGAACGCAGGAGCACGGGGCCCAGGGTTTCGGATCTGAATGAGCAGTCAGCCCCGGCAGTGTCAGAATCAGACCGCCTGGAGCAGGAGCTTTTAGGGATGTAAAGGCTTAGGACCGGGGTCCTAGGCTTTGAGATTGACTGCCTTGCTGCCGTCAGCGCGCCTGTAGATCCCCGGGGTCTTGCCCTGCAGGATATAGCTGAAGGAAAGAATGGTGGCGATAATGGTGAAGAGCTCCTCAGGCACCTGTTCACCTTCCTTGAGCTGCTTGAGCTGATTGAGCAGCATCGGATCGCGGTGAATGTAAATGCCCAGCTCCCTGGCCATCTCCACGATGGCTTCGGCACGCTCACCTTTACCGACTGAGGCCACTATCGGAGCAAGATCTGACTCGTGATAGCTAAGTCCTACCGCTTCAGTGGGCTTGTCCTGAGGCATCTTGAAGATAAAGCTGTCATCCTCAGGTTCTCTCTCAGGCTGTGCAGGCTCTTCTGCCTGCGGGGCAGCCTCTGCAGCGGCACTCTCAGATGCACCTTCAGTCTCTTCTGCAAATTCAGGATCTGCGGTCTGTTCAGATTCGGCGTTGAGCACTTCAACTTCTACATTTTCAACTGCGCTGTCGCTCTCTTGCTTACTCATAGACGCTCCTAAATTTCTACGGAGAGGCTGGCACCATCGGCGCGGGGCGCGCTAGGTTCCTCTGGCTGCGCATCATGCTGCAGCATAATGCGTCCTAATCTTGCGTTGGCTGAGCGGGTAGTGATCCCGGCCTGCTGCAGCTGTTTGGCAAGCAACGGCAGACATTCCTGCACCCGCTGCAGACCGGAGAGAGTTTCGGTCACCACGGACAGGCGCAGTTCAGGCAGTTTGGCAACCGCCTTGATTTCAATCGGGCCCAGACCCGGCAGGTCAAAATTAAAGGTCAGATGCCAGCTCTTTCTGCCGTCTTCGTCCTGCTGACTGCGTACGGCAAGACTGCCTTCGCGTCCGCTTGAATAGGTTGGCGGCAGCGGAATATAGCGCGGGAAGACCTGATCGACCTCATGATCCGAGGCTAGCTGCTGCAGTCTTGACACCTCATCGAGGGTCTCATCGAGCATATCCAGAATGGAGCCGCCTTTGTCCGCCATGGCATCAGCCATCTTGCCAAAGCTTTCCTTGAGCGGTTCACCCTTGACCTTGGCAAGGTATTTGTCAATTGACTTGCCGATATGGTTGAAACGGATGCACAGCAGCATAAAGGCCCACTGATGCAGAGCCAGAGCCTGCGGAGATGACGGGGAAATAGGACCGGTCACAAAGTTCAGCCAGTTGTTCACCGAAACGAGATCGGCAACCGGCTGCTGCAGCTGCTTCATAAACTGCTGCGCTTCGGCACGCAGTGCTGCAGGCACCTCCTGACTCTCGGCCTGGCTTCTTAAGGTAAACAGCAGGGTGTCAAGCGGACTGCCTTTAAGTGCTGAGAGCGAGTTGCCGCTGCCGGCTGCAGCCATGGTCGCCTGAGCAGCCTGGGCATGGAGATTTTCTGATTTGGCCTTATTGCCAAACAGCGAAACAATCTTGGAGAAGAGGGTGTTCTCTTTGACGACCTGCTGCTCCTCGACCACGCTCTGCTCAGGGATCGGGGCAGAGCCTCCGGTGGTAACCGCAGCTGCGCCTGGCGCATTCAGCGGCTGAGTCTGCAGGGCTGTGGCCTGCTCTGCGGTGGTGTCAATGGTCTGGGTGGCAAGCTTGCCTGCCTTGCCGTCAGCACCCTGCAGCTTGGCATCCTGCGGTACTTCGCTGTCATCAAGCTCATCAGCAGGCACCGTGGAGAGCATCATGGTCTTGGCATCAGCAGTCTGTGGGCTTACCTCAGCTGCAGCAGTCTGACTCTGTACGGTCTGCTGTGCCGTACTCTGAGCCGGGGTGCCATCCTGGGAGCTGCTTACGCCGCTGTAGAGCTTGGCAAGGGCATTGGTCTCACCTGAAGCGGCACTGCTCTCTGAACTCTGTGAGAGATTAGGCATCGGCGTGACTGTGCTCTGGGTCTGCGGCAGTACAGGCTGGGGCTCACTCTGCGACGGCATCGGCGGTACGCTGAGCTTGCTGGTTTCACTGACAGCCTGCTCGGCAGCAAATTCCTGAGCCTCTTCCTCTGAGGCTACCGGAGCTTGCTCCTCAGGCGGCAGTTCTTCAGGTACTGTTTCAGGCATCTCCTCAGTCAGATCGGCAACTGCCTCCTGACGTCTGGCCGCCTGCGCGGCGCTTTCAGCATAGGCCTGCTCTTCAGGAGTGATGACCTGTGGAGCCTTCTCCTGGGTAACTTCGCGTGGCTGGGCATCGGCTCTTGCCGGGCCTGAAGCAGCATCAGCCGTGACATTGACCGCTACTGCAGCCTCAGGTGCCGGCTGCGGCTCTGGCTCTGCCTCAGCGACAGGGGCCTGCACCTCAGCGCTCTTAGCTGTCTCGCTTGCAACCTGCTCCTCAGGGATGATTACCGCAGCGTCTTCAGCGACTGGTTCTTCTGCCTGTGCTTTACTGGCTTCCATCGCCGTGGCAGCTTCAGCTGCTGCAGAGGCTTGAGCTGCGGCTGCGGCTGCAGCTTCAGTTGCAGCAGCACTTTCGCTGGCAACTTTCTGTGCTACGGCCTTAGCCTCTTCTGCTGCAGCGAGAGCAGCCTTGGCTGCTTTGGCAGCCTCACTGGCTGCCTGATCCCGCTGTAAATCGGCTTTCTGCAGATCCTGAGCATGTTTTGCCAGCTGCTTGAGCGCGTTGATTTCATCCGAGGTTAAAACCGGCTCCTGTCTGACCGGAGCAGTATCTTTTGGCTCAGCCTTGGCAGCTGTTTCCTGAGCGCTCTGGGCGGCACTTTCATGCTGGGCCTGCACACTTGCCTGAGTCTTGAGGGCGCTTAAATCCTGAACCTGCGCCGAGTCGGCTACCGACTTGGCACCATAGGCCATGGTCTGACCCGGGACATCACCTAGAGAGCCGAAATTGAAGGCGGTACTCTGAATGCCCTGATAGGAAACCTTAGGCGCAAGCTTGTTGATGGCCTCGGTATCGGCCTGTACGCTTGGCGCTTTAGCGGCAGTCTCAGCCGGCGCACTCCTGACAGGCTGGGTCTCTGCCTGAGCAGGTTTAGCTGTAGCTGCAGCCGCCTTTGGCTCGGCACTGACCTCAGCGCTCTTTACCTGACTCTGGACCGGGGTCTCGGCCTTGACGGCAGCCCGCTCCTGCGTCTTAGGATATTCAGCAGGATTAGGCAGTTTGCCTTCACCTGCGAGGCGCTGGCGCTCCTCTCTGAACTGCTGCTGCAGTTTGGCAGCGCGGGCAGAGAGTTCGGAGAGACTCATCTCTCTGACATCGGCAGTGGAGGCAGATTTTAGCTGACTTGCCCTTTGGGTGATCTGTTCGGTTGGATTATGGTTGACCGCCGTAGCCGTAGGACTGCCAGGGCTTCTATCCTGGGCTGCACCCTGCGCCGGATTGCGCTGCATCAGATTGCCCCGCTTGGCCGTATCGGCAGCGCGGCTTATCAGCGAGTGAATACGCTCGGCCGTCTCTTTGGAGAGCTTGTCCTGATAAGGTTCAGCCTGCTTATGATCGCGATTCTGCTTGAAGATATCAAGATAGGTTGAGTCATCCGGAAATTCATTCAGCGCCTGTCTCAGATAGCGCGTCATGGCCTGCGGCGTGGTGGCGGCGCTGGCATCGGTCTGCTGCCGCTCCTTGATCTGTGTCTCTTCAGGCTTTAAGTTGCGCAGTACCTCGGGCTGATTGCTTTCAATATAGGCAATGGAGGAGGAGAGCACACTGCTGGTGGCCTGCTGACTGCGCGAGTTGAGCGGAGTCTTGGGGACAAAGACGCTGCGGACCGCGAGATCGCGTTCAAGCCCTGCGCCCATCGCCTTAGGATCGGTTAAATCGACCAGAGATTCGCAGATGAAGCGTGAGAGCGCCTTGCCGGCCTGAGTACCTTCTCTTAAGCTTTCAGGCAGGTTCTGCATGCTTCTGGATAATTCCTGACCGGCATCTCGTGAGCGTACCAGACGATGCGAGGTGGACAGATTCTGCGCTACCTTCTCCTGCAGATTGGCATCGCGTGCAATGACCTGCTCACTGAGGCGGCGGTACTGCGCCAGCTCTGAAGAGCTGAGATCGACGTTCTGATTCTGCAGCGAGGCAGGATTTTTAATGTATTCGTTTAAGGTTCCCGCCAGTGAGTTGAGGGTGCGGGAGAGTCCTTCAGATAAGAGACCGCGCTGTTTGGATAAGAGGACTAAATATGAAGAGGTTGCCTGAGCATTCAGCGAGGCTCCTTGTCCCTGTCCATTAGTTTTAGCTTCTGCAGTCTCATTAGCTGCAGAAGTCCTGTCAGATCCCTTGACGAGCGTGTCTATATTATCCATGAAATAGTAGACCTAAAGCTTTTAGATAAAATCATTCTTCTTGATTTTAACAAAAAACCTTGAAATTTCTATGCCCTGCGTCAATTTTCTTGAAAAATCCGATATATGTCCGAATTTTCTGCTGAGCAGGGTGAGGCCTGAGTCCTTAAGGCTATTCGTATTCACTCTCGCCGTTGCCATTGACCTGAATTAAGGTCGTGGTGCCCGGAAATTCCATATAGTCTTCTGCCACGCCGTCACTTGACTCCACGCGCAGATCAAACTTGCGGTATTTGCTCTCTAAGTTGATCTCAAGCTGCTTGCCTGAAGGCAGCACATATCCGCCAGGCATCAGATTGTCTTCCCAGTCATTAGAGCGGCTGTCAGAGAGATAGAGCGCGGAAATATCGGAACTTGAGTTGTTGATGATGGTGAGCATCTGCTTTCCCTCGCAGAGGGAGGTGGCGCCAAGACTTATGCTCAGAGCTAAAGTAAGGCTTTTTATAAAACGCATAAACTATCCTTTTTGATTCAGGCCTAATCGGCCTTGCAGTGTCGATTATACCTAAGTTTGAGTCAAAGAATGCAGCAGGATGGACAAAAGCATTAAAGCTTAAAAAAGCCCCCAGGCAGGTCTGTCTCATCCTGAAGCAGCCAGGCTGTATTTTTGTGCACGCTCAAAAAGATCTGCTGTCTTTACAAGACTCTGTAATATAATGCACTCCGAGCTCTTATCAGGTGGAGTTCAGGTTCTAATTTATGTAATTTATCAGATAGTTAAGAGTGTTTTATGCATAAGATTATGGCAGGGCTGCTGCTTGCGGCTTTGATTGGTAATGCCTATGGCTTTGAGAAGAGCTTCAGTTACAGCGGCGAGGTCAAGTTCAGCGCCGGCACGTCAAGCTCTCATTATGAGCAGGCAGTTGATCTGTTTGAGAAGGGCAGTTTTGAGCAGGCTATGAAGGAATTTGACCTTGCGGTAAAGGATGATCCCAAGGCAGCTGAGGTGTACTGTGACCGCGCAGCCTGCAGCTATTCTCTAGGTAAGCTCAAGGAGGCTCTTGAAGATACCAATAAGGCCATCTCACTTGATCCTAAGCTTGCCCGCGCCTACTACAACCGGGCTCTGTGTTATGAGGCTATGGGAAATAAAAAACAGGAGCTTGCTGACTACACCAAGGCGCTTGAGCTTAAACCTGATTATGCCGATGCCTATGGCAACCGTGCGGCTGACTACTGTGAAATGGGGGATTATGAGAAGGCCAGGGCTGATATTGACAAGGCTATCAAATATGATCCTAAGAATGCTATCAGCTTCAACACCCGCGCCGTGATTAACGTAAATCAGCATCAGCTTGAAGCGGCGCTTAAGGATGCCACGCAGGCTGTCAGCCTCGATAAGGGCTATGCCGAGGCCTACAATACCCGCGGCTGTGTGTATAAGATGATGGGCGATCTTGACAAGGCAAGACAGGATTTTAAGCACACCCTGCAGCTCAATCCTGATCACAGCGATGCTAAGGAGAATTTAGCGAGCCTGAAGTAAGGCA
>JAILLS010000044.1 GCA_024693025.1 Succinivibrio sp.
GGTGTTGTTGCTGTAATATCTCATATCTGACATTTTAAATTCCTCATCAAGGTAAGAGCTGATGGATGAACATCAGCGTAATAATCTTTAACTGTCTTTAGTATAGAATATTCTATTAGAAAAAATGTATCTACAAGTATAGAATATGCTTAAGATCACAAAAAAATCGGCATAATATATTTAACTACTTAATTATTAAAAAATTAATATTTTACTGAAATGTTAAACCTTGGCTTGAGATGACGGTGCACTGATTTGGGATCTGCGGTTGCTCGGATATTGTGGTGTTAGCAGTTCATCTTTATAATTGCGGCATTAGCAATGTTTCCTGATGATTTGGTGTGTTAGAGGGGCCTAGAATGGAGAAGAGTATTTTACTGATTAATGATATGCCAGGCTATGGCAAGGTTGCCTTGTCTGCAATGTTCCCGGTGCTGGCGCATCTTGGTTTTCATGTCTTTAATCTTCCTACTGCTTTAGTGTCCAATACCTTAGATTATGGAAAATTTCATATCCTGGACACGACTGATTATATGCGTAAGTCCATTCAGGTCTGGCAGGAGCTGAAGTTTAAGTTTAATGCGATTGCTACTGGCTTCATTGTTTCGGAAGAGCAGGTTCAGCTTATATCAGACTTCTGCCGCAGCTCCAAAAACGAGGGGCTTAAAATTTTTACCGATCCGATTATGGGGGATGAAGGCAAACTGTATAACGGGGTGACTGAACGCACCATCGATTATATGCGCAGCTTAATTGCTATGGCTGACTATATTGTGCCTAATCATACGGAGGCCTGCTACCTGACCGGCACTCCATATCCCAAGGATACCCACACGCAAAGTGAGGTGCGGGCGCTGATAGATGCCTTAAGAGAGCTATGTCCGGGGACAGTGCTCATCACTTCGGTGTCCTGTGAAGGCAGACGCGGTGTCTATGGATATGATAAGCAGAGCGGGGAATATTTTGCCTTGCCTTATTCCGAGATCCCGGTGCGTTTTCCGGGCACTGGAGATCTCTTTTCGGCTGTCTTTATCGGCTATGTGCTGCAGGGTGCGCCGCTGCAGCAATGTATTCAGGCAGCAATGGATGTGGTTGCAACTTTAATTGCCCGGAATCAGCAGCGTGAAGATAAATATGTGGGACTGCCCATTGAGAGCAATCTGGATTTAATCAAGTTGCACCTTTAAAGTTGAGTAAAATTACGTTTGAATCAAGCTTGATCAGGAGCACCTACAGGAGCTCCTGACTTGACTATTGCTCTGAGAAAGAAGTCTGTCAGCTGTGCATATCTATAAGTTTTTACCGGTCACCCTGTTTGCAGGTACCATGGGGCTTGGCGGTCTTGCCTTAGTAACAGGTACCTTAGTTGATAAGTTCAGGCTGCCTGTTTTCGGATTTGAACTGCTCAGATGGCTGGATGCGCTGGTACTGATGGTGCTGGTGGTGAATCTTCTGCTGCGACTTAAATATGATAAAGCGGGACTTAGACAGGATTACAATCATCCCGTGAAGCTTAATTTCTTTGCCGGTCTGCCCATCAGCATGTTCCTGCTCTCGGCACTGCTCAGTGAGTTTAAGCTTTTCTGCCTTAGCCTGTATTTTGGAGCACTGCTGCTGATTACGCTCTTTACGCTGCAGGTAGCTTCACTGTGGTTCAGCCGTTTTCTTGAGCTAAAATTTTTAAATCCAATCTGGTTTATTCCGATTGTCGGCAATGTGCTGGCGATTCTGACAGCTCAGGAGCATTATGGCTTTCTCTGGTACTATTTCACGGTAGGCTGTGTGTTTTATATTCTGCTTCTTGGGATGATTTTATTTAGACTCATCTTTGCAGATCCTCTGCCGGCTGCCCTGAAACCGTCACTGTTTATTTTTCTGGCACCTCCTTCACTGTGCTTTGTTGACTATCTGAAGCTTACCGGTGAATTTGATCTGCCAGCCTTGATGTTCTTAAACCTCACCATCTTTTTTGCCTTATTGCTGATCACGCTGTGGCGAGAATTCTGTCATCTGCCTTTCACTGCCTCCTGGTGGGCTTTCACCTTTCCTCTGGCGACCTCCTGTGCTGCCATGCTCAAAGCCTACGAGGTCACGCTGCAGCAGCCTTTTCTGCTTGCCGCACTGTGTGTCTATCTGCTTCTGGTGGTGATGGTCGTGGTGACCTTCTATAAGACTGTCTTAGCACTGCGCAACGGTACGCTTGCCTAGAATACACAGTTAAGAGCAGGAGCTAGTGGTACAAGTGAGAGCCTGGCAGGCTTCGCGGTTAAAACTGCTTGCCGTATAAGCCTTACATAAATAAAGTGTTTTTATGCTGAGAGCGCTTTATTTTTTTGTGGTTTAGCTTATGCTAAAATATGGTTGAGTTTTCGGCAAAAAATCGCCAAATCAAGAGGTGTAATGATGTTTAGAGCAGCAGTTACCACGGATAAGATTAGAAAAGTCATAGAAAAACAAGTAGAAGGTTTTAGTAAACTGCCTTTTGAGATCCCTGGCGGTCTGATTTTTTTCGAACTCTCCAAACCCTATAAGCTGCTTTACGCCAGCAGATATTTTCTCGAACTTCTGGGGTTTAAAAGTCTGGAGCAGTTAATTTCCGAAAATGGAGAGCAGCTGAGCGATTTGTTTATCGACACTGAAGATTACACGCAGTTTGTCGCTCCGCTGTTAAGTGCTACTGATACCAAGCTGCTCTGGGTCCCTCAGGCGGTTACACTGAAAACCAAGGATGGGGAACCTAAATCATTTACCTTTTTCCGTGCACCTTATAAGGTTAGAAAGGATTATAACTGCGGCAAGGGTTTTTTGGTCGAGCGCAAGAATACCCTGGCCATGAGCAACCCTAATTACGATACACTCACGGGGCTGCTCTCGATGATGGGCTTTTTGGAGGAGCTCCATGACAGGCTCTCTGAGCTCTCAGATGATGAATGCTCGCAGTATGCTCTGTGCTATTTTGATCTGCAGGACTTTAAGGTTTTCAACCGGGACTATGGCTTTGAGGCAGGCTCCAAGCTGCTCACCTTTATCGGCACGGTTGTCAGGAAGGTGTTCAAGGGCTACAGCGTAGCGCGGTTTGGCGATGATCATTTCACGGTGTTTGGCAAAAACGAGCGTCTGCGTGAGCTCATCGTCAAGGTGAGCGACCTGGTCTATGAATATCAGCCGGATCTTAAGGTGGCGATCAAGGCCGGCGTTTACGTGCTCGAATCAAAGCGGGTGCAGCCCAGCGAGGCCTGTGACAATGCCAAGGCCGCCTGCAACAGCATTAAGAATAAATTTGACTGTGTCTATGCTGAATACGATGACAAGCTCAAACAGGAGCTCAAGAAAAAGCGCTTCTTTGTTGAGAATCTCGAGGAGGCGATTCAGAAGGGGTTTATTCAGGTTTTCTATCAGCCGGTCATCAGAATTGTTTCAGGCAAAATCTGCTCGATTGAAGCCCTGTCCAGATGGGTAGATCCGAAAAAGGGCGCTATTTCACCTTTTGAATTTATTCCGGTCCTTGAACAGTATCGGCTGATCTATAAGCTTGATCTCTATGTGCTCAAGTGTATCTGCAAGTATTATCGCAGCCGGGTCAAGAAAGGGCTGCCTGTCGTACCGGTATCGCTGAATCTGTCGCGCATAGATTTTGAAATGTGTGATATCGTCTCGGAAGTGGACAAGCTGGTTACCGAATACGGCGTGCCGCGTTATTACGTCCATATTGAAGTGACCGAAACGGCCATCAATCAGAATGAAAAGCTGCTGGCTGAGGCTATTGCCGGTTTCAGGAAGCTGGGCTATGCCCTGTGGATGGATGATTTTGGTTCTGGTTACTCTTCCCTGAATGTGCTTAAGGACTACGATTTTAACGTCATCAAGTTTGACATGCAGTTTTTAAGAGATCTGAACAATGGCAAGCGCTGCGAACGCACGAAGGAGATTCTGCGCTCGGTGGTCTCGATGGTCAAACGGCTGAATATTCAGACTCTGACTGAGGGCGTTGAAACCGAGGAGCATCTGGAGTTTCTGCGCAGCATAGGCTGCGAAAAGGCGCAGGGCTATCTCTTTTCAAAGCCACTGCCTGCTGAAGAGTTTACCAGACTGAAATTTGAGTATGAGGAGCAGGAAGAGGCTCAGTATTATGATAATCTGTGCCGGGTTAACCTCGTCAATCAGGTTTCCCTCGACAATCAGGTCGGTTCGGTGGCTGATGCTAAAGCCCTGTGTGTGCTTGAAATAGGTCAGGATAAGCAATTTAGGGTTCTGCTTGAGAATGATGCCTTCAAGGAGTTTTTAAAGACCATCGGGCATGAGAATGTCAGAGCGCTGACCGATTTTCTCAATCATGGCAAGGGACAGCATCATGAGCGTCTGATGCAGCTGTTTGACAACTGCACGGCAGAGCAGCAGAACGGCAGTCTGAATTATATTTTCAATGGTGAGTTCTGCAATACCAAGGTGCGCTTTATTGCCGAAAACAAGCTGAATCACCATGTGATGCTGCTGCTGAGATGCATGAATATTTCAAGATATTCTGACAAGCCTAAGGGAGATGCTGTAGAGCGCAGCCTGCTGGCTATTCTGCGCGTTTTCGATCTGGTTGGAGTATCTGATCTCAGCAAGGAGCAGTATGAAACCATTTATGCCAATTCTCCTCATGAGAGCGTCAATGCCAGTCAGATGAGCTGTCAGAAGGCTTTTAGCAGCTACCGGGATGAGTTTATCGCCAAATGCGATCATGAGCGCTTTGATCGGTTTATGGATATGAGCACCTTGAAGCGCCGCACTCAGGATAAGAACCGCTTCTTCTCTTCGGCAGTGTTCAAGACCAGACTGCCAGGCGGCGGCTTCAGGCTGAAGCTGTATATACTCGTGCCGCATGACGTGGAGGGGCAGCGTTTCGTGCTGCACTGCAGATTTGATCCGGAGCTGCTTGGCAGTCATGTCAAACTCCTGCAGAATTCAGAGCTGATGGTGGATGCACCATACATCCATCATGCCGATCTGTTCAACAGTCTTTTGGATCTCACCAAGACTGCAGTGTACTGGAAGGATCTTAATTCACACTTAAAGGGTGCCAATCAGGCCTTTTCCGATTTCTACGGCTTTGAATCAGGCAGTGACTTTTTGGGCAAATCAAGCCGTGAGCTTGGGTTCAATGTGGATCTCAAGCATGCCTCAGAGCTTGAACAGCGCGTTATCTCTGAAGGTGCCATCGTTGAAGAGGACACTCAGCTGCTGGTCAAGGGTGTGGTAAAGCCGGTGCATCTGCATGAAGGTCCGCTGTTCCATGAGGGAAATCTTGCCGGAGTGATCGGCTACTTTACGGATATGAGCAATGAGCTTGCCGAGGGTGCCTTTACGGATACCGCCAGACGCACTGATGCGCAGACGGGACTGTCTGATTTAGGCGGTCTGCAGGAGGCCTTAATCCGGTATGAATATGCCTATGCCAATGAGCGGCGCGATTTTATGATGATGAAATTCATCTGTTTAAACCGTGAGGAGCTCAGACAGCATAACAATGAGCAGCAGCTGCAGCATCTGGAGCAGGAGCTGTTCAACGCGCTGGTTGACAGCCTGGGCAATAATGGCGTAGTGGCCCGCACCTCGGCTTTTGCCGGCGTACTGCTCAAGCAGGTAGATGATAAGGAAGATACCGACAGCTTTAAAAAGTCGGTCAAGAGTGCAGTTGCCGCGGTGCAGGATCAGCAGGGCGCATATGATGTGATCAGGCTGCGCATTGAAGTTTATAACTATAAGGATCATGAAGGATCCCGTAAGATTAGACGCTTGTTTGAAAACGAATAATCTGCGGATAAATAATAAGAAGACATACAGAGATGAAACAGACAAAAGATCAAGACCCTCAGCCTCAGTCTACTGCTGATGCTTATGAGGAGTGCTCGGATATCATCAATGCCGCTATTGAGGAATGTCTGACGGTATCAGCCCCTGATCTGGCGGTACGTCAGCTGATTACTACGATAGGTCAGAAGCTCAGCTGCGGGGCAGCCTTTATTTATGAACGTGATGAGGAAGGCTTTTTCAAGCTCTCCTACAGCTGGGTGGCTGCTCAGACCGAGCAGGATCATTTCACGCGCAATATGATTGATGGCACGATTCTGCATGATTTCTATGATATTCAGCATCCTGAGGCGGTAGTGGCAATCGAGAAGCTTGACCGCATCAGAGGGTGCAGGTTCATGCATCAGGCCCTTGAGCAGATGGGGGTGACCTGCTTTGTTTCAGGCAAGCTCTCCTTTATGCAGAAGAGTCTGGGCTACTGCGGCTTTGACAATCCAGATCCGCGCTTTTATGAGCCGCTCAAAAAGCTCATCAAGCAGTTAGGTTATTTCATCTCCTCTCTCTTGCACAGCAGAAATCTTGTCAACCGTCTCGAGAAGATCGGGCTTGTCGACAAACTGACCGGCTGCAGCAATCGGCATGGGCTGTATGAGCTTGTCCATAACCTGGATTCATCCTGCAGCGTGGGAGTGCTGTATGGTGATGTCAACGATCTTAAACTTATCAACGATGAGCACGGGCATGCCGCAGGAGATCGCCTGCTGATTGCGGTTGCAGACATTCTGACTGAAGTTTTCGGGGTACAGCGCGTTTTCAGAATGGGCGGAGATGAGTTTTTGGCTGTCAACGTCAACCTCAGTGAAATTGAATGGGATGCGCGGGTAGGTCTGCTCAAGTCCAGACTGGCTGCAGACAAGATCTACATTGCGTTAGGCTCCTACTGGATGCCTAATTTCCATATCAGCTTTGAGGAGCTGATCCGCATGGTGGATCAGAAAATGTACGAGGACAAGCGCTTCTACTATACCTCGGTAGTGCAGACGGATGTGGATCATTCTGGCTATTCTCCTTCCTATGATCTGATGCTGGAGATCAGGCCGCATAACGGTGATTACAAGGTGCTTGAGGATCCGATGGGTCTGCTTGACCGCCTCAGTCTGCCGCAGAATTTCTACGAGTTTATTCAGCAGCGGCAGCAGAACTTTGTGCATCCAGATGACAAGTCCTCCTATGGCGCCTTCTGGAATCTCAATGATCTGAACATGCGCATCAAGCGGCATAAGGCCGGCAAATCCATCAGTCTTGAGTACCGCATCAACGAAAACGGCAAGTGGCGCTGGGTTGAGGACGTGCTGGTGCTCTTTGAAAACACCTATGAGCCGGTGATCATCTGTCTGTGCCGTTCTATCCATCTGCGCAAGCAGCGTGAACTGGCGCGCAATCAGAACATGGCCTACGGTCAGCCTCTGAATATGCCTCTGGATCGCAATGAGCATTTCCTCTTAAAGGCAGACGAATGGATGACCCGCACCAGTGCCAGTTCAATTGCCGTAGCCGCCGTCGATATCAATTTCTTCAAGCTCTATAACGAGGTTTACGGACGGCAGGGCGGTAATCTCTTCTTAGAGAAAATAGCTGCTGTCATCAAGGAATATGCGGCAGGGCATCAGGGTCTCGTGGGCTATATGGGAGGAGACAATTTCTGTTTTATCTTCTCCTTTGACGGCATGAGTCAGGAAATGTTTGAGCAGGAGTTCTGCAAGCACATTGCTCTGCAGCATTTCTCTCCGGGCTTCTCGCCGGTGATCGGCGTCTGTGTGACCACAGACAAGCATAAGTCGGTTCTTGCCCTGTACGATAAGGCTCTGGTGGCTGTGACCTCGATCAAGGGCAATATGTCTCAGAAGGTCTGCTTCTATGATGCCAGCCAGTTCCAGCGCATGCGTGATACGCAGATCATGCTGATTGAAGCGCAGAAGGGCTTTAAGGATGGTGAGTTTACCTTCTATCTGCAGCCTAAGGTTAACCTGCGCACCGGCAAGATTGTGTCTGTGGAAGCCCTGGCTCGCTGGATCCGCAATGACATGGTGATGTCTCCGGGGATTTTTGTGGAGGCCATGGAAGATAACGGGTATATTTTCGCGGTGGACAGCTATATCTGGGAACATCTGTGCATCTGGCTCTCTTCGCTGATTGAACGGGGCATTGAGCCTCTGCCGTGTTCCGTAAATGTGTCACGCATTGATTTCTTCTTCTGCGATGTGGCCAATGTCTTTATTGAACTGGTCAGTCGCTACAATATCTCGCCGCATCTCATCGAGGTTGAGATCAGTGAGCGTGCTAATGCCGATGATAATGAGCAGATCCCGGCGGCAGTCAAAAAGCTGCATAACTACGGCTTTAAGGTCTTGCTGGATAACTTCGGCAACAGTACCTCTTCGCTGAATATGCTTCGCACCATGGATGTGGATATTCTTAAGATCGACAAGAAATATCTCGATGTGGAGCATACCGGTTATCAGGATTATCTGATGCTCGAGTCCGTGATCAGCATAGCCCACATGCTCGATATGTTTGTGGTGGCTGAAGGGGTAGAAACCGAGCAGCAGGCTAACAAGCTCAAGGAGCTCAGCTGCAATCTGGGGCAGGGCTATTATTTCTATCGCCCGATGACGCAGGAGCAGTTTGAGCAGGTACTGGTGGAGCGCGACAAGATCGATCAGATGAACTGGGATCTGCGCAAGGATGTAGGGCAGCTTAATTTCAGGCAGCTGCTTAACGAGCGTATTCTCTCGGATAACAATATCAATTCGATCATGGGTCCGGTGGCGGTCTTTGAAATGGTTAATGATATGGTGGAGCTGGTGCAGATGAATTCTCTGTTTACCGAGCTGACCGGCATTGAGCCTAATTCTGAGGAGCAGCGCAACTGGATCAAGATTGTGCCTGGTACCACCATGTCACAGGTGGTGCAGTTCTTCACGCTCGCGGATAAACATCAGGATATGGGGACCTTCAAGGAGATTGCCTGTGTCAATGGCAAGGGCGAGTTTGAGAAGCTCTGGTTTAAGGTTTATCCTCTGACCTTCAAGGAATATCGGCACTTCTATATGGTGCTGGTGCATCGCAACGCCGAGCGCTGATTAGGAAGCTAAGGCCGCTTTAAACACTAAAAGCAGGAACTATCCTGCTTTTAGTGTTTTTGAGAGCTGGTTTTTAGCCTGTGATTAAGCGCTCTTGCGCTGAGAGTCAAGGAATCTCTCAAAATCACTGAGGAGCATTGGCTTAGCATAGTAGAAGCCCTGAGCCAGATCGCAGCCAAGCTTGAGCAGCAGTTCTTCCTGACTCTTCTGCTCAACTCCCTGACAGACCACCTGCATGCCAAGGCTGTGGCCAAAGTTGATGAGATTCCTGAGCACCTGCTCAGAACGGGCGGATTTCTCAGCTTCATGGAGGATCACCCGGTTAAGCTTTAAGGTGCGGATCTTACTGTTCTGCATCATGATCATGGAAGCATAACCTGACCACAGATCGCTGACGGCAAGGTTGAACTTGAGATCCTGCAGTCCTTTGAAAATCTGCTTGGCATCGGTAATGGCCTGTTCGTCATTCGGTGGAGGCAGGGCATTATTTTCCACGATTTCAATCTGTACACTGTTATCCGGCAGATTGTAGTTATCTGCAATCAGCTTCATGCGGCGCAGATAGGCTTTCTCCTTCAAATGGGTGCCTGACTGATTGACAGAAACAGGCAGAATTGGTAGCCCTGCATCAAGACGCTTGCGCAGGAAGGCGCAGACTGCATTTAGGACATAGTAATCGAGGTTATAGACCGAGCTGTTGCTCTCAAAGAGCTGAATAAAGTCTGCCGGCATCACAAAGCCAAGTTCAGGGCTGTCCCAGCGTACCAGGGCCTCTGCACCAATGGTCTGATGAGTTTTCAGATTATAGACAGGCTGCATCCAGATCTCAAACTCGCCCTTCTCAAGAGCCGAGTTCATGGTATCCATCATCTTCAGCTGCTTGAGCAGCACTTCTTTACGATCATCATTGAAGACTTCAAGACTCTGATTATGTTCATTGGCATCATTCAGTGCAGCCACCGCGTTATCCATGACAGCGCGCAGCACATATTTCTCTTCAGAAGGGATTGGACAGATGCCGGTGACATAGTCAAGATGCACAAACTGATTACCAAATTTAACCTGTGAGTTGGTCTGGGTCAGATTACTGACCACCTCTTCATAGCTCTTGTCTTTTGGCAGCGAGCAGAGGAAGAAGAAATGCGAATAGGCAGAAGCAACGGCAGTCTCTAAGATCCAAGGATTTTCCTTACGGATTTTCTGCAGCAGATCGTGCAGACCATGATTGAGGATGCGCTGGGTGTAGTTCTCGCGCATTAAAGTCAGCTGCTTGACGGCCACGGCCATAATAAAGAGTCTGGAGGACTTGCGTGAAACCTTAAGCTTCTCGATGGTCTTGGGCGCATAGCGGTTAAACCAGTTGAGGTTGTACAGCTGAGTTTCATGATCGGTATACATGAGCTTCCATTTCTTCTTAACCAGCATAGCCCGTCTGATAAAGTAAAGCAGCATCAGCAGCAGTACAAAGGAGCAGCCGATCAGGGTCAGCAGCTTGCCTAGCTGTTTATTCTCAAGGAACATCCGCTTGAAGATGCTGCTGTTGACCTGATTCTTGCTAAAATGCCTGGTCTCAAAAATGGATTCGATTTCTTTACGATCTGCATGCACAATAGCCTTGTTTAACAGAGACATGAGCATCGGATCGTTATTGGATGCCAGAGCGATTGCCAGAGGCAGACTGTAGGCTATCTCACCTGTAGAGCGTAGGGTTTCATAACCTTTATGGGTTAGAAATTCGATGGCAACAGGCTCTTTTAAGTAGGTCACATCAGCTTCGCCGTCAACTACTGCCTGCAGACATTCATCGATGCTGCTGTAATAGGCAAAGTCACCTTTAAAGTCCTTGTTCTTCTTAAGCTGCATGGACTGATAGGTATTGTTGAGCGCAGCGATGGTCGGGAACTCTGGCAGCTCCTCATTGGCTCTTTTTACTCCGACGTAATGCACCTCGGCATACGGGAAGGAAATATTGACGTCGTTAATTCTGGCCCAGTTGAAGTCAGCAAAGAAGTCAGCCATCAGGTTGATATTGCCTTTGGCGACCTCGCGTAAACCCTCGCCATAGGAATCGATATGCTGATATTCAAATTCCACCCCGAGCTCATCGGCAAGATATTTCATAATATCGCGGATGATGCCTAGCTGCGTACGGTCCACCTCATAGGAGAAAGGCCGCTCAGAGGGGGAGGCGACCACCGAGATAATCGGATTGCTTCTTAAGTACTCGCGTTCTGCTTCAGACAGGACTAGCGGAGCTCTTTCAAAGCGATTCTGTCTGAGACTTTCAATATAGTGCGGATTATCGTTGAGCAGCTGAATCTCGGCATTTTCAAGCTCGTGCAGCAGCTGTTCATTACCATGTCTGACTCCGTAGAAGGTGTCAAGGGTGCCAATGGTAGTAGGGAAAGGCAGCTCTTTTAAGTCAAGCTTGTTGGAAACAATAATGCCGTCGATTTTATGCTTGCTATAGTCTGTTAGGAGCTGCTCATCCTTGTAATAAGGAATCAGACTGTAGGTCTGATTATAGACAAAACCACGCTCGGACAGAGCCTTGACTATGGCCTCACGCTGCACCGCCGTGTCTTTATAGCCTAAATACCAGAGCGGTTCATTGTTATCTTTCTTAAATGGTTTTTCATACTTGGAGACTCGCACTGAGAATCTTGAGACTGGACGTGAGCTAAAGACAACATCCTTGTTGCTTTGACTTTTAACGACATTGAGGAGCAGATCAATATCATTATTGTTCAGCATCTTAAGACAGCGCTCAGGTGAGCAGGGGGTAAAACTGATTCTGTAGTTGGCATAGTTAGATACCATCTGCATGTAATCTGAGATCACTCCGGTAATATCACCGTTGCGCTCTGCATATACCTCGCCCGGAATGGGAATGAAACCTGCGTAGATGGTTTTACGATCAGAATAGTTAAAGTTATAGCTAAGATCAGAAACATCCGCTGTAGCCGTATAAGAGGTGTACAGCAGCAGTGAAATCAAACTTAATTTTAGGCAAGATATGATCTGTCTCATATCTAACAACTCCAAAATCCAAAAACTCACTAAAAATTATAATGAAAAATCAAAGCAAGTATTGTTAAGTAAACCATGTTTTTTAAGATAAATATACAGTTTTACGCATTAATTTACTTTTTTTGTCAAGATTTGACAAGAGATACGTTTCTTAGGACCTTGTGGTGCAGGAGCTTATGATCCTGAGCCTGACAAGGTCTTAAGCGTCTAGAAATGTTTGGCGGCAAGATAGCATAACAGCTTGAGACTTGCGTTGTAATAATCATCCTTGGCGGTGATCACAGGTTCAGTGAGGGGTACCGTACCCATGACGAGATCGCGTACGGTTTTAAGCCCTGAGGTCAGATGGTATTTGGCCGTTTCCCCGGTAGCGACATTGACCCAGGCGGGAGTTTCTTTTTCAGGAAAGCGCCCGAACCAGTCCTTCCAGGGCTTTAAATGCGGATTGTGCGGATCCATCCAGTACAGATATACGGGCACGCGGATGGCATCATAGCTTGAACGGGCAGGCCATTCTACGGCCGGTATCATTTTGCCCTGCGCATCCAGATTGAGCCAGTCAGGCGGCAGGATCACCTTCAGATCCATCTTCTCCACATTGGCCACGACCTCATAGCAGTCGTTGGAGAGATCCTGCCAGCGTTTCAGATGGGTATGCTGAGCGATGGCCTGCATGGCCGGGAAGATGAAATAGGACGGATTTAACACCACTGAGCTGTTATAGTAAAAACCGTTCTCGCCAGGCAGGAGAACCTGCTTGCCGGCAAACTTGGTGATGACGGTACGGATGAGACCGGTGGCAATCTGCTCGGCCTGTCTTGCGTACTGGATGTTAGCCCATTTCTTATGAGCTTTAAGTAATGCCCAGGCGATGAAGAGATCGCCGTCGCTGGCATTGTTCTTATCCGCTGTAGGATCCTGTTCCTGTGGGCGGTAGGCCCAGTAGAACAGATTGTTCTTCGGATTCTTGATGTGAGTGTTGGTCCAGTCTAGGATCAGATCAAAGGTGGCCTTGTCATCATAGGCAAGAGCAAACATCAGACCATAGCCCTGACTTTCAGAATGGGTCATATTGTGGTTGTAGGTGTCGACCACAGCGCCTTCCTTGGTGACAAAACGGGATTTGTAGTCATCCCAGGCGTTGGCAGATACCGCACTTGATAGCAGCAGGCCTGCCATACACAGCACGCTCTTGAGGCTGGCTTTGATTGATCTGTCCATAGGTACTCCTCTCAGGGCAAGGCTGATTAGGTTGCGCTGAAGTTTTTGAATCTGAAGGTTAGCTCATGCGGTGGAGTAATCTGTTCAAGACGGCAGCTCAGCTTCGCTGAGGCACCGCTCTGCTGAATCCAGCCGGTATAAAGTCCGCTTAACACAGAGCTGATGGCTTTTAAAAACATCTTATCTTGAGGATTCTGCGGATCAAGCGGCGGATAATGATGATGGATGAGCAGCGAATCCTGACAGTCTTCGATCTCAGCCACCCCCCATTTGAACAGATCGAGCCTTGAATTGATGCTGCTCTGCAGATCTGAGAGCAGCTCCTCTTCAGGCAGCGGGTAGCGGAGCGCGACCCGATAGCCGGCTTCACAGAGAAAATCCAGCGCTACCTGCTGTTCGGCATTGGCCGCCATCATTCTGGTGAACACGAGCACCAGATCAAACCACCCGGCAGGCTGCTGCAGGTTTTCCAGATAATTGGCATATGAACTGTCTACCATGTCGCTACCTGCCTATAACACGCCCATCAGATACTTGAAGTAGAGCATCTCGCTGTATTCCTTGTAGTCGCCGAAGGTATTGTAGTTGAAGGAACCACCGACCTTGAAGGCATCGTTGACATCGTAGTCAAGCTTGACGTTGACAGAACCGCTGATGCCGCTCTTGTCATTATTGTCATAACGAGTTGCCGAGACCAGTCCGTAATTGTAGAGTTCCTCCAAGGTCTCCTGCCACAGCTTATCCTTAGGGAAGTACTCGCCGCCCTTAGCCGAGAAGGACTGATAACCGATGGAGGCGCTGGCCTCTAAATTGAGATTCTCCCATTGTTTTGAGTAATTGACCGGAATGGCGATGGAGTAGTAGTCCTGAGGACTGAAGTACCCGCCATAGCCCATGGAGAAGCGGTTCTGGTTCTTCTGGAAGTTCATGTAGTTGATATCAAGGCCGACCGTGAGCTTCTGGGTCTGCTGATTGATGACCCTCGCATAAGCTCCGGTGTTAAAGCCGAACATATGGTTGTCATCCACATTCTCGCCTGTGTAGTAATAGTAGGCAGGTCCTCCATAGACGCCGAAATAGCCATTGTCATAGGCCAGCTGAATGCTGCCGCCGTTTTTGGTGACCGCACCCCAGAATCTGCCGGAGTAATTATCCTTAAGACCATAATAGGACAGCACACTGTCGCGTACGGCGCGGCGCTCCACGTTTACACGCAGCTCGGTGTTCTTGCCAATTCTTGGTCGGAAATTCCAGCCGCCCACAAAGGTGGTTCCTCTTTTACCGATTGGCGTAACTCCGATATCAGCTTTATAAGAGCGTCCGGAGAGAGTCAGCGAGCCTTCTATACCATCCTCTCTCACGCGATGCGCACCACCCAGGTTTTTGTTCGAGGTGCCTGTGGCAGCCATAACTTTACGCATGGTGTCAGTTTTTGTAATACCGTAAACATCTTTCAACTTAGCTTTTAATCTGCTTACATCAGATGTGGAGGTTAGATTATAGTCACCGGCATTCAAATAGTTACCTGTAACAAGAGCGTTAATTGTGCCTGAATCAATACCGTATTCAGATTCAAGGGCAGCCACGATGGAAGCCCAATTATCTACTTTAGTTACAACAGTCTTGCCGTCTACAACTTCTGTTGTGGTGGTATAACGGTTTTCGTATCTATATTTGATATCCCCCACCATGGCATTAACTGCCGTGACAACAGAGGTGGCACCTACCGCCAGAGCATTGGTACCCATCTTCATATTGGAGTCAGCCGTAGGCGTACCGGCATCCATGAGCGTCGGTGTCACGGTGGCGGTCAGACGGTGTTCTCCTGCCAGCGGGAAGGACATGCTTATTGGGGCATTGAAACCGTTGACTTCAGACAGACCAGCCTCACCCTTTTTCTGGTTGGCATTCAGCTGAGCCTTCACATGGATGGAGGTGATCTCATAGAGCTCCTTGAGCATGCGGTTGACTTCATTTAAAGTCTCGTCATTATGAGGACCGTTATCAGCCTGGGCAAATACCGGGGAGGCATAGGTCTGCCCGTCCGGCATTTTCTCCCAAGGCATCACCGATGGATTGACGCGGTTAGGCGCAACCGTGCTGTGCTTGTTGCGGAACGGGTTGTTCGGTGAATAGTTGCCGGCATGCGAGAGGGTCGGATCGGCAGTCGGAGAGAGCGTACCCTCAAGCATCTGCTTGCTCATTCTCAGATAATCAATGGCATCGCTGTATTTACGGTTCTGCCTGGCCACCTGTGCCTTAAGGAGCAGAGTCTGCGGATCGTTGCCCACGATATTCTGCGCTAAAGCCTCGGCCTTTTCATAATGCTTGTTGGCAAGTGCCGCATAGGCTGCACCCTGCAGAGCCGCCTGATTGTTCGGCTCAGTATAGAGGACACGATCATAGATCTTCTCCTCTTCTCTAAAGTCGTTATTGTCATGATAGAGTCTGGCCATGGCCATCATCAGATCAGGATCGTTAGGATTCTGCAGCATCTGCGAGTAGAGCAGATCGTAGGCATCGGCATAGCGTCCGTATTTACGCAGATTGTCCGCTTCCTGAATATATTTGCCCTGATTGATGCGGTTTAAGTCCGCGCGGTTTGAATTGGCCACCAGCACATGATGCTCGGTGAGGTAACGGGCCTTGTCATAATTGCCGGTTGCATTGAAGACGGAAATCACATCGGCAAAATCACCCACGGTCGCATTAGGCTTGACGCCGCGGCTGACTGCTCTGTCCGCAAGCTGTACGGCAGTCTGGCGATCTCCTGCCTGCAGATAGAGGTAGGCAAGATGACCTAAATCAGAGGTTTCAAGAGACTGACTGCGGCTGTTGATTGTGCGCAGCGTATTGAGCGCAGCCGGCAGCTGACCCTGACGGACATACTGTTCTGCCTTGTCCATATCAGAGCGCAGCTTGATATTGGCGCGCAGCTGTCTGACCTGATTATTGTTATAGCTTGAGCTGATGCGCTGACTGGTAGCCAGTGCTCCGCTGGCATCGCCCCATACGCTCTGCAGGGTGGCAGCGGCATATAGTGATTCATTGGAGGCGCCCTGACGGGTCAGGTAGGCCAGTTCACGCATTGCTGACTGCTTGTCGCCATTGCGATAGAGCAGAGCGGCTAAATCATAGCGGATCCAGGCACTGTTAGGATGCTTCTGCAGCCCCTGATAGAGAATATCCAGAGCTCTGGCGGTATTACCGCTGCTGGCAGCCTGTGCCGCGCTCTTGCGGATGGCAATGGACGGGTCGACATACGCAGGTCCCTGACGGGAGGCAATAGTCTTCTGCAGCGTCGGTGAGAAGGTAGTCAGCAGGGCCTTGGCCTCCTCAGGCTTCTTGTCATCGAGCAGGGTATAGTAGAGATTCTCCTGGGCTCCCTGGTTTGACGGATGGTCAGCGAGGATCTGACGGAGCAGCTCTTCTGCTCTGGTATACTGTCTGGTCTTGCGGTAGAGATTGGCCTTAAACAGCATTATGTCGGTCGGATCCTCCATATTCATGGAGAGCATTTCATCAGTCAGGGTCTGCGCCAGATTGAGATCGCCATCAGCCTCGGCCTGATGAGCTGAGGCCAGCAGAGCATCATAGTGCAGCTTCTGTTTTTTAGGCGAATCTATTTCTGCTGCCTTGGAGAGGTATTCAGATGCTTCCTTATAGTGCTGCTGACGCATATACAGATAGCCTAAACCTTCGAGGGCATTGACGTTATTGGGATCCCTTGCCAGGATCTCCTGGAAGCTCTCGCGGGCAGACTGCTCGTTTTTGTTCTTGACCTCCTCATAGGCCTTGGAGGTCATGGTGCCGAGCATATTATTGCTGTAGTGCCCTATGACATCGACATCCTGAGGGTGGCGTCTGGCGTAGTCCACATAATATTTTTCATCGGCAGGCGTCGGGGTGAGCCAGAGCAGAGCTTCACGCAGGGCCGAGTCAGAATCAGGGGAGGAGTCAGCAAAATACTGCAGCACCTCAATACCCTGGCGTCTGGTTTCATCACGATAGCTGAGCAGCTTGCCGTAGGTGATCTTGGCCGAAGTATCATTAGGATTGGCTCTGATGTACTGGGCAATGCCGTTGACCGCTTCAGGGTAACGGGCAGGGTCTCCTGAGAGGGTCAGATAGTATTCTGAGACTAGGGCACGCGGAGGCAGTCCGTTTTTAAAGAGCTGCTGGTAGTTGGAGACAGCACCTGGGATATTGCCGGAGGCCGCCATTTCACGGGCGCGCTTTAACTGATCCTTGGAGAGATTGCTGAGATCTGCCATATTGTTGAGATCCTGCAGTCTGGGATCATGCGGTGCAGCTTCAGCCAGACGTTTTTTCCAGCGCTCAGCTTCACTGACTTCAGCGTTTTCCATGGACCACAGCGAGAGCAGATATAAAGCGTCGGCATTGTCAGGATCGGCCAGAAGGACACGATTTAAGCTCTGCCTTGCAAGGTTGAGCTGCTGTTTGTCGTGCCAGAACTGGGCCTGCTTGAAGAGTGCTGTCAGCATGGTGCCCGCAGTCAGCGGAGCATCCCCGCTGCTTGCCTGTCTGTGTGCATTTCCCTGTGAGGTGGCATTTGGTTTGGGTACCGGTGCAGGAGCATGAATTTGCGTTGTGCTCTGCTGAGCCTGACTCTGAGCTGTTTGTGCCGGGACCTGAGCAGCGTTGCTGACCTGCTGCGCTGCATTATTCTGGACCACCTGCGTCTGTGGAGCTGGCTGTGCAGCTGGCTGGGCAGTCTGAGTAGCGGTGGTCTGGGCAGCAGCTGGCTGAGCGGCAGAGGCATCCTCCTGATGGAGGGTGGTACCGCGCAGCTTGCTGCGATCATCGGTCATTGCCGCCCGATCGCGCTGATAATCATTGTCATCCTGGGCCAAAAGCTGTGATGAAGCGCAGACTGCACAGAGGCAGATGGCCAGTTTAGTCAGGGTCAAGGTTTTCATTACTAACTTATTCCTCATTCAAGCGTCTACGTGCTCTCTTCTTCAAATAGCTGGTAAGAATCAAACCGAACACCAGCAGGAAGGCAAACGAGAATAGAGATAACCAAATTTCATGCGTACCGGCAAAATGCAGCAGATGGAACATGAAGCTGACATTACCGGTATAAATAGTGTCACCGACTTTGAACGATCTTACTATACCATCGCCGGTGATGATACTGACGTCACCTGAAATGCTGCGGTTGGTCTCAGGATTGTCAAGATCAGTCGAGAGCTTGCTCAGCTGCGCATCATTAGAGGCGGTGGCCAGCACCACGATATTGTTCTTGTCCCAGGGGGAGATGAAGCTCAGGTAGCCGCGCCAGTTGACATTAGAGACCAGATAACGGTTAGCGTCGATATTTTCCGGTCTGAAGTCACCTGAGAGCAGACGGGAGATGGAATTGGCCAGACTGCCGTCTGCACTGAAGGGACTTAAATCCTTAATGTTGAGTTCCTTGCCGTTGTATTTGAAGGCTGAATCATCAATGATGGTGCTGATAAAATCATGCTGCTGCAGGCTTGAGACGGCAAAGATGTCCTTGTCAACGAACAGGGTCGGATTGCTGTTTAAGGCGGCATAGCCCATCACCACGGTATTGTAGACCAGAGGAATGCCGGTGGCGTTGCCGGCTCTGGCTGAATGCTCAAGCATGACCTTAAGCTCAGATGCTGTAGGGTTGGCCGGAAGCAGATTGATGGTTTCACCGTAGTCAGCATATTTTGAGAACGGGAAGCTTGCGCCCACAAAGAAGGCGAGGTTCGGCAGTTCAGCATAGTGATCGGTGTTGCTCAGATCGATATATGACTCATCGCTGATGACACTCTTGATGTTGTAATCATGCAGCAGGGAGCAGGGGGCAGACTTCTTGAGCTTGAGGTCAAAGTACAGGCTCAGATCGTTGTCACCATAGATCATATAAGGCTGAATCGGCAGCAGCTTCTCTTCCTGTCTGGCATCACCGCCTGTCAGACGCCACAGCGTCTCGAGAATGCCGATTTTGTTGACCGGCAGATTGTCAATGAAGTTGCCTGACATGGTAATGTTCAGCCAGGACTGCGGTTCATCCAGTTCTTTTTCCAGAGGGAAGAAGTACTTGATATACAGATCCGAAGGCTGACCATAGAGCTGATAGAGATCCGGAGCGGCACGGAAGCTGATGTGCAGCGGTGAATGCCAGATCCCGGTCTGAATCAGGCTCTGATCATCGCGCAGCAGCTCGTTGAGATACACCTTGCGGTCAGTCGGGATCCACTTAGGTGCATCGTAGGCCTTGCGCAGTGTCACGATATGATGGGTGACCGGCAGGCTGGTGGTGTTTTCAGGGATCTTCAGCGAGGTCAGAATATTGATGTCATCACGCAGATCGGTGGCATTGTCTCCCGTCACCAGAATCAGGCGGCTGACGGAGTTATCCGGATTCGGCATGATGCTGACTCCGGCCTGATCCGGCATGGTGATGCCGGCGACTGACTCGCCGACCTTGCCGAACAGTACAGCATGCCCTTTAGGCAGCGTATCGATATAGGTTCTGAAATTGACTCCGCGATAGTCGGCCTTGATGCCAAACCAGGAGGCCAGCTGATTGGCCGCCTGCAGAATATCCGAGCGCAGATCCTTTGGGAAGACCATATTGATCTGGGCTTTGGTCACATCATAAGGATCGATGAACGGCAGCGGGAAAATGGCCAGATCGTTGCCGACCTCGAGCTGATGACCTTCCAGCAGCAGTGAGGAGTTAGGCAGAATTCTGGCCTGATAGATCTTGCTGTTGTCAATCAGGCAGGCAAATTCCTCATCATCGATTCTGATGGACAGATTGTTGGCCGCCGCCAGATATTCAAACGGCAGTTCCAGCTCATAGCTTGCCGTGCCGGTATTGTCTGAGAGCGGCAGTGAGCCAACCGGCTGATTGTTCAGCGTGAGCTCCAGATGGGAGCCGCGTTTTGACAGAGCATCCGAGACCGTCATATTGATGGTCATCTTGGCATGGGTGACAACCTTGTCCATCGGCAGGGTAAAGTCAATGCCGGTGGTATTCTGGCCGGCTGAGAGCAGAATGCCGTCAGTGGCACCCATCTGAGCCACGGTCAGGGTGGTGGAGAAGTTGTTGGCATCCTCGGCAAAAGGATTGGACATCATCTCCAGCGGATTAGGGGTAGGATTGAGCTCCGCGGAGCTTAAGGCCAGGGGATCTGGCGTGCTCGGAGGCAGATTGGAACCGGCAGCCTGTTCAATGGAGATAAAGCTTGAGCCCTGATCGGTCAGGGTCTGGCCCGGGATCTGATTGAACTGTTCATTCGGCACGACAGGAGCTGCAGGATTAACGGGAGAAGCGCTGCTCTGCGTCTCAAGCGGACCAAACAGCATCTTGAGCGCATCCGGCTCTTCCTTAGGTTCGGCAAGAGCAGCAGAAAAGGTGGTCAGGGCGCACAGGGCCACAGTCAGAGTTTTATATTTCATCTTCTTATGCCTCTTTCCTGTCTTCGCCGATGTTTTCCAGCTGCTGTTCAAATTTCTCCAGATCAAGACTCTGATCTTCAACCTTTTTAATATCCTGACGCTCCTTGTGGCGGTTATGCATCAGAGAGTCGTGGATACAGGCCAGCACAGTAAAGAAGGACACCAGAATGTTGTCCGGCTTGTGCATCGGCCGCTCCCAGGTATCGGCACGGGAGAAGAGCAGACGGACAATTTCACGGTGCGTGTTGACTGAGACCTCGGTAAAGGAGAAGCGCAGATAATCATCGCGTTTGCCCACGTTGTTCACCGGTACGCAGAAGGTGCCATGCTCGGTGGTGATCTCAAGATCTGTAATCGGATCCTCATCCAGATCAAGATCGCCGTTGATGACATTATCAATACGGCAGCCGGTCATGGACAGATCGCGCAGCGTGGAGCGTGACACGATGCCGCTGGCCTGATAGACGAGCACCGGACTCTCGAGGGACAGACGCTGTCTCTGGCGTTTGTTAGGCGTTTCCCGAGCCACACAGATCGCCGCCGTGATCAGAATCAGGTTAAAGGTTGCCCAGCAGATATTCAGCACCGTGGCACTGAGCTGTACCTCAAAATACTGAGGCAGGAAATATTTCACCGCACCGAAGATGATGCCGAAGAGCATGAAGAAAGCGGCAAACAGATGCGGCTTGACGGCATGGGCATCAAAATAGGCCTTGTCAATGGTACCGCCTTTGTCAGTCACGTTGAACTTGCCCTTGTGCGGGGAGAAGAAGACCACCAGGGTCGGGATCACCAGATGGAAGGAGAGCAGGATATCGTAGATCATGCCCCAGAAACTGTAGCGGTAACGTCCGGTAATGCGCGAGCTGACATAGAGCGAGAAGAACAGATGCGGCATCGCATAGGCAAAGAGCAGGGCCGCCGAGCCATGCACCACGGAGAGTCCGAAATACAGATAGACTAAAGGCAGGATCATGAAGATCACCGTCGGAATAGCCACAAAGAAATACATCATTGCGCTCAGGTAGCACAGCCGCTGCGGGAAGGACAGGCCGCGTCCGAACAGCGGGTTGTCGAGTCTGAAGATCTGAATCATGCCGCGGGCCCAGCGGTTACGCTGAATGACGTGCAGAATGGTACGCTCGGTGGCAAGACCTCCGGCCAGAACCTTATCGAGATAGGCAGTCTTCCAGCCCTTGCGCTGTAATCTTAAAGCGGTGTGCGCATCTTCGGTCACGGTTTCTACCGCAAAGCCATTGGTCTCATCCAGGGCGGCGCGCCTAATCACGGCACAGGAGCCGCAGAAGAAGGTGGCGTTCCAGTTGTCGTTGCCGCGCTGTACCGGACCGTAGAACAGCTCACCTTCGGACGGAATATCCCGGCCAAGGTAGAGATTGCGCTCGATTGGATCAGGCGTATAGAAATGGTGCGGCGTCTGAATCAGAGCCAGCTTCGGATCCTTGATGAGAGCTCCGACGGTGGCCTGCAGGAAAATCTTGGTGCAGATAAAGTCGCAGTCAAAGACCGTGATGAGCTCGCCATTGGTCATGGTCATGGCGTGATTGAGGTTGCCGGCCTTGGCATGCGCATTGTCGGTACGGGTAATATAGCCCACGCCTGCCTCTGTGGCGAAGGCGGCAAATTCCTTGCGCCTGCCGTCATCGAGAATATAGATGTTGAGCTTATCCTTTGGATATTCAAGACATTGGGCTGCAAGCACGGTATCGGCCACAATCTGCAGCGGTTCGTTATAGGTCGGGATGTAGACATCCACGGTAGGCCAGGTGCTGACATCATCCGGCATCGGCACTACTGGGCGGCGCAGCGACCAGGACATCTGAAAGGAGCTGAGCAGCAGAATGATATAGACGTAAATTTCCGCGAGGAACAGGACCCAGCCTAGTATCAGCTCAATCCAGGAATGAAACTCCAGGGTCTGCGTGGTTCTGAAATACATGTAGCGGGTTGACATGACCACCGAGACCAGAATCATCATCATCGACACAAAGTGCTTTTTGGAGGCATGATTGGCCACGACCACACAGCCTATCATGACCAGTCCGAAAATGTACTGATCATGGGCATTCATCGGGCTGATGATGGTAAACAGGGTCAGCGGGACAAACACTACCAGGATGAATAAGACTTTTAATAAACCTATCATTTTAATCTCTTATCTTTTCTGATTAGGATTACGCTGCATCACAATCGTATCCTGTTTCACATCAAAGCCCAGGATGGTGGCAAGCTTGCGGGCAATAATCTCGATATCAAAGCCGGCTGACGAGTTGCGGTTGAAGTCACTGATGGCCTGCTGCTGTGCGGCAGCCTCGATCACGCTGGTATCGGTATGGATCATACCCAGCAGCCGATCTCCGAAATTGGAGGCGGCAAATTCCTGAATCTCGCGGTTGATCTTGATGCGGTTGTCCACCTCGTTGAGAACCACAAAATAGCCGCTGCCGTTGTTGAACGGTCCCTCGAGCAGCTCTTCATTTTCGATCTGCGAGAAGAGGGCGATGGAGGCAGCATCTGCAAGCAGCGGGATCACGCTGACATCAGTCACGTCAGCCATGGCCTTCAGAGCCTGTGAGAAGCCCGGCGGGAAATCAGCAATGACGAGCACATCAGGATTGCAGAAAAGGGCGGCCTGATAGTCCTTAAAATAATTAGGCTGCATCAGAAGGCTGTCAAGCTTTAAGCGGTCTTCCTGAGTGGAATGGCCAAACGGGAGCATATACAGATTTTTGCCGACATTTAAAGCCGCTGTAGTCCAGTCACCATTGCTCTCAATTTTTTCGATAAAGCCGCCTTCCTCAGAGAGCGGAATGCCAAAATACAGGCGCAGAGCATTCTGAGGGTCAAAATCAATGGTAATTACCTTGGTACCTGCACGGGCAAAGGTGTAGGCAAGGTTAGAGGTTAAGGTGGTTTTGCCAACTCCTCCCTTAGGAGAACAAACGCTAATTACTGGCATGATTCTATCCTTTTGAATATATCCGAAAGTCTTTGCTCATTGCGCAGTTCACGACGTGAACCGTAACGGTTTTTATTAAATAAAGACGTATACTTCTGTGAAGAATGTTCGCTTTGACTCTGAGCTTCTGCAAGCAGAGGCTGAGTTGCAGGCTCAGGCTGTGCAGCTGCCTGCAGTTCAGGTACCATAGTATGGGGATTCAGAGAATGCTTTACCTTATCTTTAAGATCGGTGAGGATCCCGCGTTTGCTCAGATTCTGCTTGACCTGCAGGGCGCGCTGTTCCTGAGCCACTTCCGCGGCACTGGTCCGCATGACCTTAGGTGCATCCTGTTCAAAATTCCCGCTGTACTGTGCATTCTTGGTTTTGAGATTTTTCAGTTCATGCAGCACCGGCTCCTGCGCAAATTCGCGGAACACTACACCCTCGGTCGAAGCCAGATTATGCTGCTGATTAGCCTCTATGGACGGCTTTAAGGTACTCTGATGAATAACATTCATCAGGGAGGATTCGCTTTTTTTGGTATAGTTCTGCGAATGTCTGAAGACATCGGTGCCGCGTTTGCCCTTGCGCTGGGCAATTAAATCAGCAATGGAAGGTCGCTCTTCAATCTGAGGCCGCTGCTCAAGAGCATTGCGCAGCGAAGGCGGCAGTTCACGCAGCGCCTTAGGCTCAGGGATTCTGGCTTCAGGAACAGGGCGGGCTGCTGTTTTTTCAGCCTGAGCAAGCTTAGCCTGTAAAGTCTGAGGTTCTGAGGCGCTAAAGTTCAGACTGGACTGAACTTTCTCCTGCTCATCTCTAAGCTCTGCTTCAACAGCGCTGATCTCAGCCTTCTGCTTACCACTAAGCTCTGTTAAGTCTTCCGCAGATGGGGCGGCTTGGGCAGCCTGGCTACTCTGTGCCAGGGCAGCCTTGGCTCTTTGCGCCTGGGCAAGCAGATCGGCAGGCGTAATTCTGGCACTGCTCTGCTTGTCAGCTTTAGGCTCGCTGTCTGAGTCTGCCTTGTCCTGCGGTGTCTGCGTGGATGAGCTGAAGGTAATCTTGGTACTCATGGCAGGAGCAGATGCAGGTCTTATAGGCTGTGCCTTGGCACTGTCTAAAAGCGAAGTAAGCGAGTTTGAGCTTTTTTTAAAGAGCAGACTTGGTTCTTCCTGCTTAGGATCCTTTGGCGCAATAAAGGTGCCGTTAACTTTTTTGGGGGCAGGATTGAATCTGTTCAGATCGTCAAGCAGACTGGATGCACCTGATTTTCTTTGCGCGTTAGGCTTCTGTTTTTTCTGAGCCTGAGAGAGCAGCGACCATCTGGTATAGTCATCGTTTCCCTGCGCATACGAAGAAAAGTCCACGTATTTAATTGGGTCTTCTGTTGATCGAGTTGCCATGGTATCAGTTAATCTTGAATAAGCCTTAATAATTAGTGCTCAATTAGTGTAACTATTCGCGTCACAGAAATTTAATTATAACATAGTTTGTTTTTAGATGAGAAACTCACATTTATTTTTTAATTACTTGATTTGTGTATACAAAAATATAGATTTGAAACCATGGTCTGTTCCATAAAACCATGTATTAAGCAGCACAATCTTTAGCTTGCCGTACTAGCACCGTCGGGCTCTCAGGTCAGTTTGACAGAGTTTAACAAGCCGTGAGCAAGAAATCCCCCACCTCTATAGGTGGTGGGATGAATTGCGATAAACACGGCGTTTTCTTGACTGTTGTATTTTATAGCATTACTTTGTATTCAATCTCAGGGTAAGCAAGCTGGCAAACAAGGCAATTAAGTACAGAGTATATCCTACAACTGAACAACGTATTATGTTTGCTAAAACTTTTGGCTGTTGCCGTAAGGTTTATAATCTCATGCTTTCTGATAAGATTGAAGGATATAAAGCCACAGGTAAGTTTCCTAAAGTTACACCAGCAAAATACAAGCAGGATTATCCAGATCTTAAAGAAGTCGACAGTCTAGCTCTAGCAAATAAGCAGCTGGATTTGCGGTCGGCATTCCGTAATACATTTAGTAAATCTTCGCAAGAAGCAAAACGGATTTCCAAAGTTCAAGTCAGCAAAACATAGTCGCAAGTCCTACACTACCAACAATCAGAACGGCACCGTAGCTATCATAGATAATAAATATATTAAACTTCCTAAGATAGGAAAAGTAAAAGCAGTTATCCATCGCATTCCCGAGGACAAGCTAATTATTAAGTCAGCTACAGTATCTCAGGATCAGATGGCAAAGCCTTCAAACTGGCTTTTGCACAGCTCATAGTATTTGCCTTTTTGGGAGAGCAGCTCGGCATGTCTGCCGCACTCTACCAGTCTGCCTTGGTCAAGTACCACAATCAGATCGGCATTGCGGATGGTGGAGAGGCGGTGGGCGATGATAAAGCAGGTGCGTCCTTCCATGATCTTCTCCACCGCATCTTCAATGGCCTGCTCTGTGAGTGTATCGACATTCGAGGTAGCCTCATCGAGAATGAGAATCTTAGGCTGGCTGACAAAGGCCCGCGCAATGGAGAGCAGCTGGCGCTGTCCCTGGCTTAAATGTCCGCCGGCATCTTCAAGCACGGTACCAAGACCCTGCGGCAGTTTATCCACAAAGCTTTTGGCATAGCTCAGCTGCAGGGCCTGCTGCAGCTCGGCGTCGCTTGCCTCCTCCCTGCCGAATTTAAGATTGTTGCGGATGGAGTCGCTGAAAAACACCGTATCCTGCAGGACGATGGCCACCAGCTCGCGCAGCGCCCTGCGGCTGTAGGTCTGAATATCCACACCGTTGAGCAGAATCCTGCCTGAGGTTACGTCATAAAAGCGCAGGAGCAGATTGGCAAGCGTGGTTTTGCCAGAGCCGGTGGCTCCTACCAGGGCAATTTTGCTGCCTGCCTTGACTTCAAGACTAAGCTCCTTTAGGACCGGCTGGCCTTCCTGATAGGCAAAGCTGACCTGCTGAAAGCTCACGGAGGCCTGCTCCTGTGGCAACAGATCCTGTCCATCCTCAGGCTCTGAGCTTTCATCGAGCACCTTGAAGACGCGCTCCGCTCCGGCTAAGGCAGTCTGAATCTGTCCGTAGATCATGCTGATCTCATTGACAGGCCGGCTGAACTGCTTGGCATAGACGATAAAGGCTGAAATAACGCCGATGGTCAGCAGATCTTCTAGGGCAAACAGCGCACCTGCTACCGCGATGATGACAAATTCGAGGTTGCCGATGCAGTTCATGACAGGTCCCATGATGCCGCTGTAGATCTCGGTTCTGATGCCGGCTTGCGTCAGCCGGTCCGAGGTGGTACAGAACTGCTTTAAAGTTTCTTCCTGCCGGTTGTAGGCAGTCAGAGTTCTGACATAGGTGATGCTCTCCTCGCACTGGGCATTGAGCTCTCCTAAAAGCGTCTGCCGTTCCCTTGAATGGCTGCGGATCCTGCGGGCCAGAAATTTAGTGGCACAGACGGTGATGAAGATGGTGAGAAAAGCGAGCAGGGCCAGCTGCCAGCACAGATAGAGCATAAAGCCTGCGGTGCCAAGAATGGTGAGGCTTGCTGAGATAATGGCAGGGATGGCCTGAGAAATCGTGCCTGAGATATTCTCCACATCGTTGGTCATTCTCGAGAGCAGATCTCCGTGCGGATGGCGGTCCAGATAACCGATCGGCAGCTTTATGATCTTGTCAAAGAGCTCGGCTCTTAAGCGCAGGATCACGCGCTGACCGAGTCTGGCGCATAACAGTCCCTGCACAAAGCTGAGCAGATTGGCGCCAAGATAGGCTCCGAGCATCCACAGCACCGCATACAGCAGCACTCCCTCACGCTTTCTGGCGATGATGTCAATGGCCTGACTCTGCAGATTGGGGGCCAGAACGGCAAGCAGGGTGGCACCGAGCACCACTGTAAGAATCACCGTCAGGGTCAGCTTTTCCTGAAAAAAGTAGGAGGACAGGCGTCTGAGCGAGACTCCCTGCTGCTGGGCATGCTCGACCTCGGCAAACATGGCACCGGGATGGCCGCGCAGGGACTTTGCCTTTGGCTGATTAACACTCCCTGACATAAGCTGCCTCCGCTGCACAGAGCTCCTCTTCATCGGTATGCTGCAGCCTGCACAGCTGCTGATAGAATGCTGAGCTCTTAAGCAGGCTTTCATGGGTGCCTGCCGCCGTGATCCTGCCGCCTTCCATCACGACAATGCGATCGGCCAGGCGCGCGGAACTGATGCGCTGGGCCACCATGATGACGGTTTCACCGGCAAGGCCTGCCCTGAGCGCCTGCAGCAGCTGCCGCTCGGTCCTGACATCAAGAGCGCTGGTCGTGTCATCAAGCAGCAGGATGGGAGCATGGGTATAGAGTGCCCGGGCTATGCCCAGACGCTGACGCTGTCCGCCGGAGAGCGCCATGCCCTGCGCTCCAAGTCTGGTTTTAAGGCCCAGCTCTCGTTCGGCAATAAAGGTCTCAGCCTGCGCGGTTTTGAGCACGCTCTTAAGGGAGGATGAGTCTATCTTGTGGGTAAAGCAGATATTCTCCTCAATAGAGCGCGAGAAGATCTCGGTAGACTGCAGAGCATAGCCAAAGAGGCTGCGCAGTGCCTTTAAATCATACTCTTTGACCGGATGGCCGAAGATTTTAACTGTCCCAGAGCCTGCTTCAAAGAAGCGGGGCAGCAGGTTTAGGAGCGTAGTCTTGCCTGAGCCTGTAGCGCCTACGATGGCAATGAACTCGCCGGTCCTGATTTTGAGGTTAAGCTCTTTTAGCACGCTCTCATTCTGTTCTGGATAGCTGAAGCTGACCTGCTCAAGCTCAACGCTGTAGGGATAAGGCTTGTGTAAAAGCTTGTCAGGTTCAGGGGCAAAGCTGCCGCCTGCAAGCGCAGCCTGAGTGCTGAACAGCTCGCTTAAACGCCGAAAGGAGATCAGTCCCTTGGAGATATGGGTGGCTAAAAACAGCAGCATCATCATGGAGTTAATCAGCATGGTGGTATAGGTGATGGCCGCCATGATGGCACCCGGGGTGGTATGTCCGTCCTCCACCCGATAGCCGCCTTCAAGCAGCAGAGCCGCAATGACCAGGTTCATTAAGGTGTTGAGCGTCGGGTTCATGAAGGCAAAGAAGATGAGAATGCGCAGCTGCGTGGCGATGAGCCTGAGATTGGCTTTTTTGAAGCGCAGCGTCTCGGAGAGCTCCATGAGATAGGCTTTGATCACGCGGATCCCGTTGAGATCCTCGATAAGCAGCGTATTGATGGCATCAAGCTCCTGCTGCAGGCGCAGGAACAGCGGATTGACCCGCAGCACGCACATGAGCATGATGAGGAGCAGGACCGGGAAAGCGCAGATCACCAGAAGTCCGAAATCAGGACTGAGCAGGAACATGAACACAATGCTGCCGCACAGCATGATCCCGGTTCTGACCAGACCGCGGCAGACCATGGTGATCAGTCTTTCAACCTGCGTGGCATCATTGGTAAGCCTGGTGATGAGTGTACCGCTGCCGAGGCGCTGCGTCTGCTCAAAAGAGAGCTTTAAAATATGCGCAAAGAGATCCTTGCGCACGGCATTGCCAAAATTCTGCGAGGAGATCTGGACAAAGAAATTGCACAGACAGCCGCACAGCCCGCCAAGAGCTACGATAATCAGCATGGTAAGGCCGGTGCTGAGAATAAAGTCCAGGGCCTCTCTGCCCAGACTGTCAAGCCTTAAGATCCCTTCATCCACAATCAGGCTGAGGTATTTAGGCAGGCAGAGATCGGCAGTGACTTCGAGCATCATGCATAACGAAGCCAGCAGAGCATAGGGCAGATAACGGAGCAGATGTGTTTTCATGCTGTAGATTATAGCCTAGTGCCTGTCTGGTGCAAGCCTGATAAGCAGAAGGCGGGAATGCGTTTGATAAGCTCTGGTCATAAAAAAACAGGGCCGCCAGATGCGACCCTGCAGAGTAGCTAAAACCTTGCCAGGTTACTTGAGCTTCTTGTAGGCATTGATCAGGCCATTGGTAGAACTGTCATGGCTTGAAATCTGCTCAGTTGTAGTCAGCTCAGGAATAATCTTGTTGGCCAGCTGCTTGCCTAACTCCACGCCGAACTGATCGAAGGTGTAGATATTGAGTATCGAACCCTGCGTGAAGATCTTGTGCTCATACATGGCCACCAGCATACCCAGCATATAAGGAGTGATCTCCTTGACGAGGAAGGAGTTGGTCGGACGGTTGCCGGTGAAGACCATGAACGGCACCACGTCCTTATACTGCTCCTCAGGTACCCCTTTGGCCTTGAACTGCTCGATAACCTGCTCTCTGGTCTTGCCGAAAGCTAAAGCTTCAGGCTGGGCAAAGAAGTTGGAGAGCAGCTTGACATGATGATCGCCGACCTGATTGTGGGTGCGGGCCGGGGCGATGAAGTCGCATGGGATCACCTTGGTGCCCTGATGAATCAGCTGATAGAAGGCGTGCTGACCATTGGTGCCAGGCTCACCCCAGATGATAGGGCCGGTGCTGTAATCGGTAATGACCTGACCGTCGCGGTCAACATATTTGCCGTTGGACTCCATATTGCCCTGCTGGAAATAGGCAGGGAAGCGTGCCATATACTGATCATAAGGCAGGATGGTTTCGGTAGGATATTTATAGAAATCGTTATACCACAGACCGATCAGGCCGAGGATCACCGGCAGGTTCTTCTCAAAAGGAGTATTGCGGAAATGCTCATCCATCGCATAGCCGCCCTTTAAGAACTGTTCAAAGTTATCATAGCCGCAGCCTAAGGCGATGGAGAGGCCGATTGCTGACCAGGAGGAGTAACGGCCGCCTACCCAGTCCCAGAATTCGAACATATTGTCAGTGTCGATGCCGAACTTGGCCACTTCCTTGGCGTTGGTGGACAGGGCCACGAAATGCTTGGCGACGAATTTTTCCTCTTTGGCGCTCTTTAAGAACCAGTCGCGTGCGGTATGGGCATTGGTCATGGTCTCCAGAGTGGTAAAGGTCTTGGAGGCGATGAGGAACATGGTGGTCTCAGGATTTAAGGTCTTGAGGGTTTCCACAATCTGAGTGCCGTCGACATTGGAGACAAAGTGGCACTTAAGTCTTGAATGATAAGGAGTCAGCGCCATGGTGATCATGCAGGGACCCAGATCGGAGCCGCCGATGCCGATATTGACCACATCAGTGATCTCCTTGCCGGTATAGCCCTTCCATTCACCGGAAATCACCTTGCCGGAGAATTCCTTCATCTTCTGCTGCACGCGTTTGACATCAGCCATGACATCCTTGCCGTCCACCAGCACCTCACGGCCTGAGAAGTTGCGCAGAGCGGTGTGGAGTACGGCGCGACCTTCGGTACGATTAATCTTCTCGCCCGTGAACATCGCTTCAATGTTTTCTTTTAAATGGGTTTCTTCCGCAAGCTCAAGCAGCAGCTTCATGACATTTTCATCGATGAGATTCTTGGAGAAGTCTGCCACCAGATCTCCGTCAGCCAGAGTGAGAGAATATTTACTAAAACGCTCAGGATCCTGCTTGAACAAATCCTTCAGGCATAATTTATGTTCGTTAAAGTATGCAGTAAGTTTGGCCCAAGCCTGTGTCTTGGTAGGATTAGTGTTATAAAACATCAGTTAAACTCCAAGGATAAAATAAAGCAAAAAGATTAAACAACTTTGCTATTTTACTCTCAATCACTCTCTATCAATCTAGCAGATAGAGCTCCTACTTCACACTTTGACATTTTTGTTGTGCCTAAAGGTGCAGGACCTGATTCAGCTCAACGCCGCGAGAGCTAATGGCTCATTCTTAGGCTGGCTCTGCTCAGAATGAGCTGAGCTGGGCATAAGCTCTGCAAGTTTCAGCTCTCCAAGCTTTCTTAGCGTCTCGAGGATAAACAGCTCGGTGATAAAGCCGGCGATCGCCTCATCCCCATGGCTTGTATCACAGGAGCAGGACACCGCCCCCTGATAGATCATCAGATCTCCTCTGGCGCTAAGTCTGCCCTCTGAAAGCGTCTCTCTGGCCTGCTGATTGAGCACCTGCCGATGGGCGGCATAGAAGTTTATCCGGTAGTGCCCAGCCTCTGAGATAAACTCTAAAGGAGCGTTGAGCGCATGCAGCATAAAGTTGAAGGTGAGCTCATCCTCAAGCGGAAGCAGAGCGGTGATCCGCTCGAGCAGCTTAAGTCTCGGACAGAGCGCATAGATGCGCTGCCCGAGCTTAGGATAGTCAAGCTCAAGCTGCTCTCTGCTGCAGTACTTAACCAGGTCTGTAGCGTGCCTGATGTCCCTGAGCACGCCAAGCTGTGATCTGAATTTAAACATAGTTCCTCGCATAATTTTTATCTGAAAAATTCTTATTCTTAAACCTTGTGTATAAATTATATATGTATACTTAAAAGATAGCAACTAAAAATTATGCTCAAGTTAAAAATTTTAAAAAAACATTTATAAAATTACCTATGGTTTAATATATATTTATATACTATCAATAATTTACGTGTGATATGTTGGAAATTCTCTCAGGATCATAGCTGCTTTGTGCCTGACTGTGGGCTGTCAGCACTGGGGAGAGTACAGAGGGAGCGCGGGACTGCCTAGCGGCAGGCAGATTAACATGCTAAAATCAGCGCTTAGAATTTAGATGATTAAGAAAGAGGATAAGGTCATGCCCGCACTGCTTATCGGGATATTTATGCTGCTGCTCTCAGGAGAAGCCCTGGCAGTCATCAATGCTCCTGCCCCTCCGCCGGAACTGCCGGACACCTTAACGGACTTTCGCACCAAGGAACAGCTTGAGGAGGAGAGTCTCGAGCTGTATGCCACTTCTGAGGAGAGCGAGGAGGCTGAATTCGGCAGTGCTCCCTTTGTGCCTGGAGATGACAGTTCGGGGGTGATGCGCTATCAGACAGTCTATACCACCGATGAGATTATCGGAGTGCCTGATCTGGGAGTCACGGTGCTGCGCTTTTATGATGTGCAGGGGATCCCCTGGGAGATCCTGCGCGTGCAGGTGGAGACACAGGGCTTCAGTGCTGAAGTGACGGCCGCCACCTCGGAGCTGGTGCTCAGACAGCAGGCCGGAGCTGCAGTGTCACGGATGGTGGTGGAGCTTGCAGGCTATCGGAGCCCGCTGATTTTTACCCTGCGTCCTGTCGTGCTCGAGCAGGGTGGCGTCAGGGTCAGTACGATTTTAAATGCCGTCAGGGTGCAGAGTCAGCAGAATGCTGAAGGCTATATTTTCCCGCAGGTTAAAGCGGTGCCGGAGCCCAATCCGCACGCGGAAAAACCGCATTTTGACGAGCAGACTCAGGAGCAGATGGTGCACAGGCTGATCTCCGCGGTGCGCTCGCTGCAGGAGACTGCTCCCAAGGCGCAGAAGGCAGAGCCGTGATGAAAAGAATACTGCTGCTCCTGGCTGCTGTCCTGATGCTGTGCCTAAATACGCAGGCGGCTGAAATGCAGTGTCATGGCAAGGTGACGCATTGGCGGGACGTGGCCTATCGCAAGGCCCCGATGCGCAAGTATGCGGATCTGCGCTACTGTATTGCCTGGACCGCCTATCAGTTTGATCTGCCCGAGGAGCTGATGTATGCGGTGCTCTATGTGGAGCGGGGATCTGTGAACGGCAAGTGCACCAGAAACCGTAATGGCACGCAGGACTGCGGACCGGCTCAGATCAACGACGTCAGACTTAAGGAGCTGCAGAAATTTCAGCTGACCAGGGAAGACGTCAAGAGCAGACCCTGTCATAATATCTGGGCGATGGGGTATCTGATGCGCCGTGAAATTGAAAAGGCTGACGGCAGGATCTGGCGCGGCGTGGGCAATTATCATTTTAACTATTCGGTTAACCATAAAATCCACAACCGTTATGTCAAACGGGTGATGGCGGCATGGCAGAAGCTCAATAAGGAGGTGCAGGCCTATTGCAGTGAATAGGTGCTGCAGAACATCATATGAAGCGTTTTGAAGTTATTATTACCGTAATTGAACCGCGGCAGCTCAATCAGCCTGCCCTCGATCGGGCCCTGTCGTTTTATCACTATATGCACCGTCATGCTCAGGAAACCGGACGGGATGTAGGCTGCAGACTGATCGCCGTGATGCCGGTCAATGAATTTACCTGGGATCTGACCTCAATTCTCTCGGTGGAGCAGGAAGACAAGATGCAGCTGTCGGTGCAGGAGAAATATCAGAACTGGCTGGAGGCCTTTCTCAAGATCCATGCCATGGGGATTGAGATCGAACCCCTGGTGATGTGGTCTAAGACCATCGGCAAGGATTTAACGGCACTGGCCAAGGAGCGGGGCGCGGATTTAATCATCAAGACCGCGGATGTGCACGGCATGCTCGATCAGGTGGTGTTTACCCCGCTTGACTGGCAGCTGCTGCGTCACTCGCCGGTACCGGTGCTGATCGCCAAGGATCATATGTGGTCGCCCACCGGGACGATTGTGGTCGCTGTGGATCTTGCAGACCCTGAGAATACCAAAAAACGGCTGAGCGCCATCCGCATGCTGCGTGAAGCGCAGAAGCTCTCCCGCTTTACTCACTGCACCATTCATCTAGGCTTTGCCATCCCGCCGCTTCTGCCGCCGGCTGTGGCCGATATGTCAGCCTTCACCAATGATACCCTGACCGAGGAGCATATTAAGAATGCGCTCAGCTGTGCGCTGGCCTTTGCCCACCGCCACAATATTCCGCCTGAATACTGTCATATCCGGGAAGGACAGCCTGATGAGGTGATCCCGCAGCTGTGTCAGGAGCTGCAGCCGACCGCACTGTTTATCGGAACGCAGGCGCGCAAGGGTCTGTGGAGTGCGATTGTGGGCAATATCTGCGAGAAGGTGGTGGACAGCCTGGACTGCGATATTGCGGTGATCACGCCTAAGAGTGTGTACTCAAGGGTGCCAACTTCTCTGCCAACCAAGCTTTAAGTTTATGCAGCACGATCCATCCCTGAATGCCAAGGCCGCTGAGTATGGGCGCACGGTCAGCCCTTATTTCAACCTTGAGGATAAACAGGAAAAATATCAGGCCGATAAACTCTACAAGCGCATCCGCCGCAAGGTAGGGCATGCGATCGGTGACTACGGCATGATTGAGGACGGCGACCGGATTATGGTGGCCATGTCAGGCGGCAAGGACAGCTATGCGCTCCTTGATCTGCTGCTCTCCCTCAAACGCTCAGCTCCGGTGCATTTTGAGCTGATCCCGGTGCATATCGCCTCGGGTTTTCCCAATACGCCTCTGCAGCTGTTAGAGGAGCATCTCAAGAGGGTCGGACTGCCTTATTATATCGAGCAAAGGCCCATCTATGAGATCTGCAAGGCCAAGATCCCGGAGGGGCAGTCCTTCTGTTCGCTCTGCTCACGCCTAAGACGCGGGTATCTGTATGCCAAAGCCCGCGAGCTGGGCGTTACCAAGCTCGCGCTTGGACATCACAAGGATGATTCCCTGTGCACCTTCTTTTTAAACCTGTTCTATTCAGGCATCCTAAAGGCCATGCCGCCGGTACTGCGTACGAATACAGACGATCTGACCGTGATAAGACCTCTCATATACTGCCGCGAGCGCGATCTGTATGCCCTGTGCAAGCTGAAGAACTATCCGCTCTTTCCCAAGGGACTGTGCGGCTTTGGTGAAAATGAGGAACGGGCTGCCATCAGGCAGATGTTAAGAGAATGGGATAAAACCGCGCCTAAACGCGTGGATATTGCCTTCAAGGCGCTTAAAAATGTGCTGCCCTCGCATCTTTTAGATCAGAATCTGTTTGATTTTACGCAGATCTCCAATGGTCCCAAGGTTAAATAGGCAGGAGTTACATGCCTGAGAATCTGTTAGCCGAGCTTAATGAGGAACAGCGCGCTGCGGTAACCGCCACCGAGGGCTATGTCAGAGTGCTCGCAGGCCCCGGCACGGGCAAGACCAAGTGCCTGACCTACCGTTACGCCTATCTGCTCAAGGCTCTGGGGATTTCCCCGCAGGCTATTCTCTGCATTACCTTTACCAACAAGGCAGCCGGAGAGATGAAGCAGCGGCTGCTCAAGCTGTGCGGGCAGGAGTGTGCGCCTTTTGTCACCACTTTTCATGGCTTCTGCGCCGAGTTTCTACGCGATCATGCTGACAAGGCAGGACTGGCTAGCAATTTCACGATTCTCGATGTGGCGGATGTCAGAGATCTGCTTAAGCCTATCTATCAGGGGCTGAATATTGACGGACGCACCTATTCGCTGCAGGATGGCTGGAACTATATCGACGCCAGGAAGAGTCTTGACTTAAGCTATGTCAGAGACCTGCTGACTGAGGATACCGAGACTCTGCGCATCAAGGCAGGAGAAGAGGTCAACGTGCAGCAGGCCATGTTCTATCTCTACCTCTATCAGCAGCGGGTCTGCCATGCGCTTGATTATGATGATCTGATTGCGCTGACTCTGCATGTGCTCAAGGAGAATGCCGAGGTCAGACGGATGTGGCAGGAGCGCCTTGAATATATTCTGGTCGATGAGTTTCAGGATATCGACAAGCTGCAGTATGAAATCTGTGAAATCTTAGCGGAGCTTGAGCAGAATCTGTTTATCGTCGGCGATCCTGATCAGACCATCTATACCTTCCGCGGGGCGGATGTCGCGTTCTTTACAGATTTTGTCAAGGTTCATCCTGAGGCAAAGTGCATCTATCTGAAGAGGAACTATCGCTCCACCGCAGAAATCCTGAACTGTGCCTATACCCTGATTTCACACAATCGCGACCCGGGCCGTGTGCCGCTGCAGGCTATGCTCCCCAAGCTTAAGCCTGAGGAGCTGGTGCCGCTTGTAGATGTCAATGATCAGGACAGGCTGACTGAGCCGCAGGAGCTTATGCAGCTGACTGAGCATCAGGGCCTGCTCAGAGAGTTTGTCAAACCGGGGTTTAAGGTGCTCGCTGCACCCAGACTTTCAGCCAAACCGCTGCTTGCCTATGTGAACTCCTTTGAAGAGGAGGCTGAATATGTGTGCCGTCTTCTTGAGTCGATCATGCAGACACAGCCTAGGGCTGACTGCGCCATTCTCTACCGGGCGCATCATATCTCAAGACAACTTGAGAAGGCGCTCCTGCTGCATAAGATCCCCTACCGCATCGTCAATGATCAGGGCTTTTTTGAGTGCCGCGAGATAAAAGATCTCATCGCTTATCTGAGACTCTGCCTCAATCCTCAGGATGATGCGGCATTCAGGCGCATCTACAATACGCCTGCAAGAGGCTTTGGCCAGAAGCGTTTTGCCATTCTGCAGCGGACGGCTGAGGAGGCAGGGCTGTCCCTGTTTGAGACCCTGGAGCTTCTAAAGGAGCAGAATGAGACGCTCTTTAAGGGTACGCGCATGTTCGATTTCTTAGACGGAGTCAGACACTGCGCGCAGCAGCTGCAGGCTCTGCTGCCAAGCAAGGCTGTAGAGCTGGTTCTGACCACCTTTGGCTATGAGGAGGTGCTCAAAAGCTCAGGCGAGAAGGAGCGGCTGCAGAATGTGGCAGGCTTCAAGCAGCTGGCGTTTGACTATGAGAATCGGGCCGGAGAGCGCACCATCATGGCGGATTTTGTCAGAGAGCTGGCGCTTGATTATGCCAGGGATGAGCAGGAGCTGCAGCCACAGGTGAAGCTTATGACGGTGCATAACGCCAAGGGTCTTGAGTTTGACTATGTCTTTGTGGTGGGGCTCAGTGAGGGCATTTTCCCTTCCTTCAAATCCACCCGTCTTTATGATCTGGAAGAGGAGCGCCGGCTTCTGTATGTGGCGATGACCAGAGCCCGCCGCCAGCTCTTTATGACCGTCCCTGAAGGCCTAAGCAGGTTAGGCAGACCGCGTGAGCCATCCCGCTTTGTGGCGGATTTTAAGGCGCAGGAGCTTGAGGTGCTGGGTGCCTCGCAGCTGCCTGGTCATAGTGCGGCAGCTGCGGCGCAGCCTGCCGCGCTCTTTGCGCCTAACGAGCAGGTCTTTCATGAGATCATGGGTGTAGGCACCGTGCTTGAGGTCAGAGAGGACAAGGGCGAATATGTGGTGAGCTTTGAGAGCCTCAAGCGTCCGCGCACCTTATCCTTCAGTGCTCCATTAAGCAGGCTGCCCCACTAGTCATGCGCCGAGATGATCAGGGCAAACACAATGCCGCCGAGGATCAGCGTAATGCGCTTGACGACGATTTCCTTGGATTTGGAATGCTTAAGGCGCGGCAGCAGATCGGCAAGCGCCACATAGATAAAGCTGGTGCCTGAGAGACAGAGGGCAAACGGCAGCAGCTCGTGCAGCCTTTCGAGCAGGAAATAGGCGCACAGACCACCCGTACAGGTGCCAAGGGCGGCCACTAGATTGACAATATAGGCCTTCGAGGTAGAGAGTCCGAGCTCAAGCATAATCGCATAGTCGCCAAGTTCATGGGCAATTTCATGGCTTAACACTGCCAAAGTCACCGCGGTGCCCAGCTGGGTAGACTGGCAGAAGGCGCTGGCAATCACCACGCCGTCGCAGAAGGTATGCAGATAGCTGCCCAGCAGAATGCCAAGTCCTCCTCTCGTGTAGGAGTGGGAGTCAGAGTCATGTCCGTGGGTATCAAAGAACATCTCCAGACTGAACAGCACCATGATGCCGCAGAGTGCCACCAGCCCTAAAGTATGCTCATCTCCTGTGGAGAGCGCCTCCGGCAGCAGATGACCAAAGCCCAGCGCCAGCAGAATGCCCATGGCAAACAGGCTTAAAGGTTTTGCATACTGTTCAATGCGTGACGGACCAATGATGGTGCAGAGCAGGGCAGCCGAGGCGGCTGAAACCACACAGCAAAACAGAATAATCCACATTTTAAAACTTAACTCCTTGCTTCTGCTTCATTACAGGCTTTAAGGACCGCGAGTGCCTGCTGCGTAGCCATTACATCATGAACTCTGAGAATTGAGGCTCCCTTCTGCGCGCAGATTAACGCTCCGGCAAGAGATCCATACAGACGCTCCTGAGGAGCGCTTCTGTGACAGACCGCGCCTATCATACTCTTGCGTGACAGACCTGTCACGAGTGGATAGCCCAGGCTTTTAAATTCGGAGAGCCTGCACAGCAGAGTGTAGTTGTCCTGCACGGTTTTGCCAAAACCAAAGCCGGGATCGAGCAGCATGTGCTCAGGCTTAAGTCCTGCCTTAAGGTAGTCCGCACACAGCTCCTTAAAGAACTGCTTTACCTCGCTGACTACTTCGGTATAGTGCGGATGATGCTGCATATTCTGCGGCGTACCCTGCATGTGCATGAGGATCACCGCACAGTCAAGGGACAGGCAGACATCAAGAGCGTGGGGGGAGCGCAGGGCGTTGATATCATTGATAAGGTGGGCGCCTGCTTCAATCCCGGCCCGCATGACTGCGCTTTTGCTGGTGTCGAGGCTGATCATGATATCGAGATTACGGGCCACCTTCTCTATGACCGGAAGTACCCGATCAAGCTCTTCTGCTTCTGAGACGCTCTGAGAGTCAGGGCGGGTCGATTCACCTCCGATGTCGATTATGGTAGCCCCCTCCTGCGTCAGTCTTGCCGCATGCTCATAGGCAGCTGCTGCGTTAAGATAGTGTCCCCCGTCTGAAAAGGAATCAGGAGTGACATTGACAATGCCCATGATGGCAGGAGTGGAGAGGTCGAGAGTCCGACCGCGTGAGGATAACTGCATTTAAGATTTCTTGTCCGTAAAATTTACGATCTTTAGAGATTCTTAGTGTAGGGAAAACCTGCAAATATAGCAACTCATCTTCAGACAGCAGTAAAAATATAGGTAAGATTTGCATCTTGGCTGAACATGAGAAGAGCTTATAAATTCTGTTTTTTTTGCAGTTCACTGCTTTGAAAAATATAATAATAAAGAGGTTTTGTGCATAAGATTAACAATTAGGTGGCATAGTGCATAGTTTTTTTAGGTAAAAAAGGAGAAGATAGACTATTCTTAATTAAAGAATCGATGGGCTAAAAAATCTGCGTTAAGCTTTCTTAAGGAACAGTCATGCCACAGGAACAGTACCACTCTCCTCTGCTTGCCTCGGTGCGTCAGGTTCTGCCGTATTTTATCGGGCTGTACTGGCTGCTGTTTACGCTGGGCTGCTATTTTGAGGTAGAGCAGGTACTCAGACTGCAGGATGTGATCTCGGTTGTAGTTCTGTTAGGTACGGCACAGCTGCTCGGCAGCGCCATAAGACAGATTACCCCTAAGGAGCGACTTGCCTGGCAGCTGATCTGGGTGAGTATGTATTTTCATATCATCGCCGAAGGTCTGTGGGGTTATCAGGTCCTGGTCTATGAGACCGAGCCGGAGCTGCCTTCCATCTGTGATCTGTTCTACGTCTTAGATTCCCTGCTGCTTTTAGGCAGTATGTTTGTGTATTTAAAGCAGGTGGGCAGGCAGAGAATGCAGATGTTCTCCCTCGATTTTCTCATCATTGCTGTCATTATAGTCGGGATCATCTATTATTTTCAGGTATCGCCTCTGTGGAGCAGTGAATACAGTCCTCTAGGGGTGATGATTAAGATTTTCTATCCGATAACCGATCTGCTGCTGACTTTTGGTCTGCTCTATCTTATTTTTTTGGTAAATCATGCCCTTCTGAATTCTCGGGATCTCTATCTGCTGGTCGGTGTGCTGTTCCTCTGTCTAGGTGATGAGCTGGATCTGGCCTCTGATCTGTATGATTTTGACTTAGACTGGTTTATCGAGCCGTTATGGTCAGTACCATATCTGTTCTTCCTGCTTGCAGCTCTGCAGCCTAACCCGCAGCGCGGAGCGGACATCGGGGACAGCAGGCAGCATGAATTCTGGCAGGGAGTGATAGAAGTTATCAGAAGCAGTCTGCCTTTTGTCGGCACGCTGGTGATTTTACTGATAGGCATGCTTAAATATAATCTGCATGATCTGCTGGTGTGGTGGGGAATGCTCCTTGTTGCACTGCTCTCTATCAGGCAGATTATGGTCATTCTGTCTAACCGCAGGCTGTATAGGGAACTGCAGCGTACCTATGCTCAGCTCAATCAGCAGAACGAGCGGCTGCAGCAGCTCAATGAGAAGATTTCCCTAGATGCTAAGACCGATTTTCTGACGGGACTGTATAACCGCCGTCAGCTCGATGAGATCTTCAGCAGGCTTTTGGATCCTAAGGCTGAGAGGCAGAGTCTGTCAGTCTTGCTCATTGATGTAGACAAGTTTAAGCAGGTAAATGATACTTATGGCCATCAGCTTGGAGATCTGACTTTAAAAGCAATTGGCCTGCTCATCAGAGCTCAGCTGAAAAATGAGGATCTGGCGGTACGCTATGGCGGAGATGAGTTCATGGTACTGCTCACAGACTGCAGCCTTGAGCAGAGCTGCAGCTTTGCGGCCAAACTCTGCAGTCAGGTCAGGGAGCATCCGACGCTCCATAAATATCAGATCACACTGAGCATCGGTGTTGCCAGTGCTGAAAGCAATGCTGCAGACACCAGCAGCGTCAGTCTGCTGCGCAGAGCGGATACGGCGCTGTACCGCGCCAAAGAAGGCGGACGCGATCAGTACCGGTATTTTGACGAGCCCTAAACTTTAGCCTGTCTGATTTTTACCTTCCTCACAGCGCTTTTGCGCAGTCAAGTCTTAGAGATTTCATTTAATAATTTGAGATCTGGTTAAAAAAAAATGTTGCATTAGACTAACTGTTACCCTATACTAACGCTAGTTAGTCCAAGCTAATTTAATTGATAATAGATGGAAAATAGAATGAATACACTTGATTTAGTACCGGTAGGCTCTGAAGCTGAAGTTGTAGCCGTGCACGGGCAGGGGACTTCACTGCGCCGCCGGCTTCTGGATATGGGAATTACTCCTAAAACTAGGGTTAATCTGGTTAGGACCGCTCCATTAGGTGATCCTATCGAACTGCAGGTCAGAGGCTATTCGCTTACTATCCGAAAATCAGATGCCAAACTTGTGGAGGTGGCCTAAATGTCCAATAAGACTATTGCGTTAATCGGCAATCAGAACTGCGGCAAGACTACCCTGTTCAATGCTCTGACCGGAGCTAATCAGTATGTGGGCAACTGGCCGGGCGTCACCGTTGATCAGGTGATTGGCAAGATGGTCAAGACCGACTGTGATGTAGTTGATCTGCCAGGACTTTATTCTCTATCTCCTTATTCAGCCGAAGAGATTGTCAGCCGCAATTTCCTGCTCTCTGACAGCTATGATGTGATTCTCAACGTGGTGGATGCCACACATCTGGATCGTTCCCTGTCGCTGACTCTTGAGATTGCACCGATGCAGCGTCCGATGGTGATTGCTCTGAATATGATGGATGTGCTGCAGGGTACGGGCGTGGATCTCAAGGTTTCTGAGATTGCTGAACAGTTTGGCTGTGAGGTTGTGCCGGTTTCTGCTGCTACAGGAGCAGGCCTCGATGAGCTGGTGGCAGCGCTTGAACGCGCCAGGGTGCCGACTGCGGCAGAAAAGATGTTCCCTAAGTCCGTGCGTCAGATGCTCAGCGCAATTGGCGATAAGCTTGAACAGGATAAAAATCCTGCCGAGCGCTACTTTATTGCCGCCAGTCTTCTGCAGAATGATCGCGTCTATCTGAATGAATATAAGAATGCCGAGAATCTCTTGGTCGATCTGACACGTGCGCGGGCTAAACTTGAACAGGAATTCAATACCGATCCTGAGACCTATTTTGCTCAGGCTCGCTATCAGTTTATCGATGAGGTGCTGGCTAAGGCCCGTACCGTTTCCAAGGGCAAGCAGACAGCCTCAGAGTTCTCCCACAGGCTTGACAATATCGTAACCAACAAGTGGCTGGGCATTCCGCTGTTCTTCGGCGTGCTCTATGTGATCTATTATCTGGCGGTCTCCACGGTCGGTACCATGGCCACTGACTATGCCAATGATGTGATTTTCGGCGAGTGGGTACCCGGCTGGGCTAACGCGCTGTTGGACAGCGCCTTCCCTCTGGATGAGAGTGCCCGTCAGGCTGCAGAAGCTGCTCTGGCTGCAGGTGAAGAGGCGGCCACCAACAGTGCTCCTGAATGGCTTTCCTCCCTGCTCATCGACGGCATCATCGGTGGTGTGGGTGCAGTGTTAGGCTTCCTGCCTCAGATGATTGTGCTGTTCTTCCTGCTCTCCTTAGTGGAGCAGTGCGGCTATATGACCAGAGTGGCCTTTGTGCTGGATCGCGTGTTCAGACATTTCGGTCTGTCAGGCCGCAGCCTGATGCCGATTGTGATCGCCACCGGCTGTGCCGTGCCGGCTCTGATGTCCACTAAGAGCATTGATAATGTCAATGAAAGAAGAATCACCCTGATCACCGGTTCTTTCCTGCCTTGCTCAGCCAAGCTGCCGATTATGGCCATGATCTTTGCCTCCTTCTTCCCGGAGGAGACCTATATCGCTCCTTTGATTTATTTCATTGCCATTCTGTCGATTGCGGTGACCGGCATCATTCTCAAGAAGGATTCAGCATTCCATGAAGATGTCTCTCCGTTTGTGATGGAACTGCCTGATTATCACCGTCCAAGCTTAAGAAATCTGTTCAGAACCACCTATGAGCGTTCCAAGGCTTTCGTGATCAAGGCCGGTACCCTGATCTTTGCTACCGTCGTGGTGATCTGGTTCCTGTCCAATTTCGGGATGGGCGAGGAAGGCTTCGGCATGGTCGAGATTGATAATTCGCTGCTCTGCGGCATCGGTTCTGCTTTTGCCTTTATCTTCATTCCGCTGGGCTTTGGTTCCTGGCAGGCTACGGTAGCTGCTGTGACCGGTCTTCTGGCCAAGGAAAACGTGGTTGGTACCTTAGCCGTGCTGTTAGGCCTAGGTGAAGAAGTGGCCGAAGATGATGCCACCTTGTCAGCTGCGCTGCAGGGGGTCTTCCCGGTTTCGGCTGCTGCCTTTGCCTA
>JAILLS010000091.1 GCA_024693025.1 Succinivibrio sp.
ACCTGTGTCCTTTGGCTATGGCGAATTCATCTACTGCAAGGATGCGTGCATCTCCAAGACTAAACTTGGGTATGGTTGCTCTAAGGTAGCGTTCATGCGTGTTCTTTACTGTTTCCCAGTTCAGGTCATAGCGCTTTGCTAGGTGCTTGATATCTGAATGCTCCAAATCTTTTATAATCGCATTGGAAAGCCTTTTGGTTATGCGACTGTATTTATCCTTTGAAAGCCAGCTGACTGTAAGTGTCAGTTATTCGCCCCCTTAAAATAATATTCTGATTTTTTTAAGATTTTCTTACAATTTTTCTTATGTTGTAAGAGGATTTTGAAAAAATGCAATTTTTTAACTCTGAGCTTACTCAAGCAATCCTTAAAGAATTCACTTCTACTAAGCTATGTACCTTTCAAATTGCCTATAAATTTAATATCAATCAGCGGTCGATTAAATCTCTAATTATCAATAATCTAGGTTATAAAGTTTTTTCCAAAAAAGAAGAGCTTGCCTACGATAATCTCGTTAATGAAATAAGAGTACGCAGCGAACAGAATTATTCTTCAACTCAAATTGCTGCCGAGTTAGGCATCTGCCGTTCTACCTGTTTCAGAATTGTGGGAAAGCTATCTCACGGTTCATCAACACAACTTCCTGAGTCTGCAGAAGTTATTCCCAACGCTTCAGATTCTGTTAAGCAAAATCCAAATGCCTCTGAATACATACCTGATAAGTCAGGCAGTGAAAGCACAGATGACTCTCTTTCTCCCGTCTGTGCTGCTAATAATATTATTCAGATTGCTAACATTGATCCTAAAGATCGTCGTCACCTCCCAGCATCATATCCCCGCAGAAATTATTCATTAAATACTCATAAGCAGCACCTTTATCGGCAATACGATCACCAGGAATGCGGCAAAAAACAGATGGTTACTGTGAACGTAAATGGTTTTTCAATTCGGTTTGATTCATCAATACCGGGAGCATCTGAAGTACTTAATAAACTGATTGCAGTCATAACGGAGTAAGCATCATGGCATTACTCTCATCGACAGGTAGGATTTTTCTGGTATTAGAACCAGTTTCAGGGCGGCTGGGGATCCCAAGACTGCTGGCCAGATTAGCTTCGAATTCATTTCAGTTCAGGTGGAATGGCGAGGATGAAATCACGGTTATAGTCACCAATCGAAGACGGTCTATTCTCAAGATCCTACATATTGACGCAACAGGCTGTGATTTGACCACACGAATATTGAACCATGGAACATTTAAGGTCTTATTTTCAGAAAAATGTATTCCCCGAAATCTAACCCGCGGTGATTTAGAGCGGCTTTTTATCGACGGAACCCTCACGGGAGAGTATCAGAATAAGTTAAGTGAGGAACTTCTGTCACAGCGACAGAATCAGCATTAATCTTATATAAAAATCTTATAAATAATATTGTTAAATAAAATAATTATGCTATAATTAGGATAAACGCAGATGTAATTATTTTAAACGAATTTGTTGTCCTATGACGGATTTAAACCCAGCTCAGATTAAGAATTTTCCTTTAGATAATCCGAAGGCCCGCCTGTATCTGTGCCGAAGGAAAGACAGAGCAGAAGTTCTATACGTGGTAGAGAGTAATTACGTCTATGATGCTAAAACCAGGAAAACCAGAACCTATACCCGTTATCTTGGACGTGTAGTCAAGGGTACCTACTATACTCAGGCTCAGTATCGTGCTGCTTTTACTAAAAATGGTAAAATCAGAGCCCTACCAGATGATGCTCAGCTGCCGAAAACCAGACTTAGACCAACTAAGCACCGGACAGAGAAAAGCTTAATCGATAGAGAAAAAGTTAAAGGCTTACCTCAGGATCCCTTTCTGCAGTTTATGCAGAGGGGAGAACATCTGTATGTATTCAGGCGTGCGTACTATATTCTGGAAGGCAGGCGCAAAGAGCAGCGGCTCTATGTAGGTCAGATAAAGAATTTCAGGTTCTACACGATGGAAGAATACAGGCAGAAATTCAATAAGAACCGTCGTGCAGCAATCAAAGCGACTCATCAGGAGTCACAGCCATGAGCAGTACCCCCGATTTTAAATCTCTGACCAGAGAAGAGCTCGAGGCGCTTCTTGCAAAACAGCAGGAACTCCTGACTCAAAAAGATGAGCTGCTAAAACAGAAAGAAGCAGAAGCGGCAGCAGAAAAACTCCAGTTTCATAAAAAACTTTCCACTGTCAAAGAAAAACTTGCTGCAGCCAATTCAGACAACCAGAAGCTGAAGGTATCCAGCTCAAACTTAGCCACGATCTATGAGAATCTGCTTGTTTATATTAAGGAAAATCGCCTTAACTCAATGACTCTGTTCCGGGATGAGTGCTTACCCTCAATCTATGAGTACCATAAACTCGATGAATTTCTCATCAATATGGCTTTCTCTTTAATTGACTCAGTCAGACAGCTGCACTATCACCAGGAGCATTCTCTTAATTTAGGTTCCTCTGAGAAAAATAAAGGCGAACTGCCGCCGACTGATAATGACCGGAACCTGGAAACATTAGGTCAGGAAGAAAATGCCCGTGAGGCAGAAATTAGAGAAAGTGATGAGCAGCAGTTTGAATATGACAGTGAAAGTGCAGAAGATACACAGGTTAAGATTTATGCCCCGGCCAACTATCCTGACGCTGTATCTGCCAACCGGGAGCTTTACCGATACCTGCATGATCCTGATGAGCATGAAGTGCAGGATAAACTTAAGAATGCCATTGCAGCGCTCAAAGATCTGCATGATCCCAGCTATAACAATGAAGGTGTAGTCAAAAGACGGCCTGAGCGACATTATGTCAGTGCCAACAGCTCCAATGAGGTGGCTGGGATTTTATCCTATGGCAACAGAAAATCTGTATACATGTATTGCCATAAATGCGGTAAGGTCACTGAATTTATCCTGAATTCCAGGGCCGATAGAGTTAATACACTTTATACTTTAACTAACGGGAACCGCGACGTTAAAAATACGCTTGCCCCTGTATATACCGCCTGCTGTCCGGAATGCGGAACCACGACGCAGCTAAATCCTGCGGCAGTTCCTGATTTACATTTTATAGAGGACCTGGAATCACTCAAAGGTGAAGGCAAGCTATGTTTAAACACAGAATCTGCAAAGCAGCAAGCAAAGACAGGAGCTCAGACAGAGCAGGTCTCCAACCTCCAGACAAACGGTTCAGAACCTGACAGAACAGCTTCACAAAGCCATCGGGGCACTGTCTTTTCTGCAGAGCAAAACAGCTGTGAAACAGCTCATAGCTGTCTTAGAGACGAACAGAAAACGATCCGTTACCGTGAAGATGATGCAGAACGTCAGAAAGATCGCCGCAGACTGTACCGGACCATCAAAAGCAATCAGAATAATCTCACTATGCCCTGCGGCAACTACAATTTTATTGACGGTACAGATGTGATCGATCCCTGGTCATTTAACGCCAAAGCCTATGCAATGACACCTGCTTTTGTAAAGAGCAGATTGTCAGTGGGGCTGCTGTCAGTAATGGGAGCCACATTCTGCCAGATGGGAGTGGCTAAAAATAAAATTAAAACAGTGTTTGATGGAGCAGGACTGCCAATAAGCCGAGATCAGCTTACCGGCGGCATAAACTGTTTTGCCAGAGCATTTCTGCATAGAGTAGCAGATAAAATTAAAACCGATATCTTAAACACCTCAGAAACATGTCTGATGGATGAATCACATCTGTTAGTCATTGAAACAGCAAATAAGAAGAAGCCTCAGGGTAAAAGCAGAAAATCAGAAATATGGGTGTTGAATTCAGACTGGACTGCAGATATTAACGCAAGTTATTTTCATATCAGCCCAACCAGAGCAGGATCAACCGCTGTAGAGATTCTCAAAAATATTTCAAAAACAGGCAGGAAATATTTGTTAGTTGACGGCTACAGTGGTTATGATGCTGCTGTCCGTAAGCTCAATAAAGAGTATGGAACAAACATAGTCTTAGCTCGGTGCCATACGCACTGCAGACGGCCTTTGCATAAATTTCTAAAAGACAGCGGGCTGATTAAAGTCTACAATCAGTACCTGCTGCCAAAAAATTCTGCATTTACTGATTTTTGCAATAATCTGAATAAATATAGAGCCAGCCGAAAAGCTCGACAGCTAACAGAGCGCGAATCAGATCTGCTGACTATTTATTATTTAATTAACAGCTTGTTTGTAGTTGATTCTGCAGTTGCGGTAAAGCATAACTACCAGACCACGTCGGAAGAATTCAAGCAGGAACTGATGCTCCAGAGACAACAGCGCTCTGTCAGGATTTTAGATGCACTATTTGATGCGATAAAGATTTTTATCGCCAAAAATCCAATTGTAATGAAGGCCAGTATCAATGCAAAAGGTCAGATCTGTTACACCCCAAATAAGATATTTGCTGAAAGCTCTGCTTTACTTTATCTAATCAGATATGAACAGGATTTAAGAAGGTTTATAGAATCACCAAGTATTGAACTGACCCAGTCAAGCTGTGAGAGGGCGATAAAGGATATTATCTCTGTGAGGCGTAACTCCCAGAAACTACAGTCAGAAGATGGTGCAGCAGCACTTGCAGACTTCATGACAATATCTCATACCTGCGCATTAAATCACGTCAGTGTACAACAGTATCTCCTGTGGCTGGTTGCAAATATAAAACATCGGCTTTATCAGATGAAACTTAACGGTCATGAGGATCCGACTTTCTTTTCAATGCCGAAAAAGGCAGCACTGCTGGTAGATGACAGAAAGATCCGTCTAGGAATTTACGATCCACGCAATAAAATGTGCTATGACAAGATAGATGTTACAGGTCTAACTCCATACGAATATAAAAGATTTCTGGAGAGCGGGATCAAACAGTCAGCCTGATCCGGTTATTCTACAAGATCCAAATCTCTGCCCAACAGCAAGGTTAGCTCCTAAATTAGAAGCTAACCAATAAGAAAATCAGCAAGTTAACTGCAGCAGTTTAATATAATCTCCCTTATAAAAATCGCAATGTGTGCTAGCTCACGGTGCGGAAAAATCGAAAAAAAATCTCAAAATAAGTTTCAAACATTTAATTTAAGCCGGCATGTTCGAGAACAATAAATCAAGAACCCCATCCCAATAGGATGAGGTTAATTATATTTGAGGTTCAGAAAAATATTAGGTGACGAAAAATCTGCACTTACGTCGATATCGTAATCACTCAAGCTATGGCCTTTTAATGCTGCCTAAGACCAATACCGAAGACTATAAGTCCTTTGACAGGTGTGTAGGTGAGTGTATCGCCTCATATGTCGACTTCCCCTCATACGCAAAAATTAAGCAGGTCTGGGATAAACAGAAACATAGCGAGCTGCATGTCCCGGATAAAGTCTTTAATGCTGAGAATTTTATGACCAGCTGCCGCAATTACATGCTTGATTTGACCCATGCTTTATGCTGGCCGGTCGCGCAGCTTAGGGGAGAGGAAAAGAGTTACCTGCGCGGG
>JAILLS010000096.1 GCA_024693025.1 Succinivibrio sp.
ATTGACACCTTGGATGGGTCGCTAGCTCAGTCGGTAGAGCAGCGGACTTTTAATCCGTTGGTCGAGAGTTCGAATCTCTCGCGACCCACCAAGAAAAAAAATGTTGATTATACCAAATCAGTTGTGTATAATCTGCGCAAGTGGGTTGTTAGCTCAGTTGGTAGAGCAGCGGACTCTTAATCCGTTGGTCGCGGGTTCGATCCCCTCACAACCCACCACTTGCGGACGCTTAGCTCAGTTTGGTTAGAGCATCTGCCTTACAAGCAGGGGGTCACAAGTTCGAGTCTTGTAGCGTCCACCATCGCTTCTCTAAATTCCTTTTTTTTCAATCAGATTTCTGCAAAAGTACGATTTGTGCTTTGGGCAGTTGCATGCCTGTGTCACAGCAGGGCTTAGCCTGCTTGCGCCTGAAGGCTTTCCTGGCTTATGGCCTGCCGTCATCACCATTATCTTAAGATAAAAGCAGCAGTTGTCCTGAGGCTCTGCTTGAGTCTGAACAGCAAAGACTTCCTTTAAATTGCAATAAGGAAGCAAGCTAGGTGCGCTTATTTTGAAAAATGCCATAAAGCTGAAATAAGGGAGCTAGTTAAGCTCCCTTATTTTAAAAAATTCGCTAAAACTGCAATAAGGAGATGCAGAAGTCCTGTTTATTGCAGAAGGTCTCCAGCCTGTAGCAGGAGGGTGAAGCTATAGGCCTCTCTAAAGAGCTTATCTTTGTACTCAGACGCTCGTCTGAGCTTCTAAGCGCTGACCTTTGCCATAATTTTGTGATAAAAATCACCGAGAAACGCTCAGTTAGGCGAGTTGTTTTTCCCAAAGCCCATTTGCAAAGTATAATTAAAGGTTGTTTGGCAAACAAAAAAAGGGTGCACTATGCTTGCAGATACCGTGAATTTTGATGGTGTGATCGGAATTGTAGAAAACACTGGGATACAGTTTTTAGATTATGAGTTTAAAGTCGATTTAGATGATCGCGAACAGATCGAGGTCAAGCGGCAGGGCATAGGACGTTTTTTACAGGACTCATCCTCCGAGCGGCATCTTTTGCGCATGGTGCCTAACAGCACGGCCGACAAGTTTGTCAACCCCTATGATGAAAGCATCAGCTATGAGCCATCTGACAGCTATTTCAAGACCATCAAGCTCAAGGAGTCCCTGGCCTTATATAACGGGGTGTGGTTCCCGCTGCCTATGTATGCTGACCATAAGGTCGGACCTTATAACTGGGCACGCTGCCGTATTATCAGGGTCAACGATCCTGAAGAGGATGTCGGTCACTATCATGCCACGCTGGCTTTTGACACCACGGTTAAAAAACGCCTCGGTGATGATTACTATGCGCCGACTCCTGAGAATATCAGCGGCGGTACGCAGTTTTCGCTGGCCTCCGAGCTTGAGTGGCAGAATTTCCTCTGCCAGGGCAGCCATGGTCAGCACTGGGTCAATGAATGGACTCAGGCGGTCTTTGTCAAACTGGTAGGTTTCCATGTGCAGCGTTATCGCCGCGATCAGCAGCAGTTTGAGGATGCAGTTAAAGATCGCGAGTATGAGGCGCATTATCTGAACATGCTCGCCTGCGTCAAATCCTTTGTCAAACCTAATACCCTTAAATTTATTCCGCTCAACGGCCATGCCGTTACCGAGGTCGATCTGATCCTGGATATCGGCAATTCGCGCTCCTGCGGCATTCTGTATGAGGAGAACGCCAAAACCATCGGCGATGATGACTTTACCGATACCTCACAGCTTAGGCTGCGCGACTTCAACAGTCCTGAGCAGGTCTATCAGGATGCCTTTGAAAGCCGCATTGAATTTCAGCCTGCCAATTTTGATTTTGACCATCGCTCCGCCCGCTCGGGACGCCCGGATGCCTTTGTCTGGCCATCCTTTGCGCGCGTCGGACATGAGGCTGCCATTCTGGCGGCCAATCGGGTCGGCTCGGAGGGCAGAACCGGCCTGACCTCGCCTAAGCGCTATCTGTGGCAGGATGAACCGAGCTCGGATGCGGATGAATGGTGCTTTAACGCCTATTCCTATCAGATCCCTTATCTTGATCCTGAGACCGAGAAGCAGCAGTATCTGTACGAGAAGAATGTGACCAGAGCCTATGCCATGCCGGTCAGCTATTTCATCAATGCCTCCGGTGAGGCTCTCTTTACCGGACATAAGGGACAGAACATGATGTCGCTGTTCTCGGGCAAGAGCACCATGACCTTTATGCTGCTTGAGATCTTTGCCCAGGCGATGATGCAGATGAACAGCTTCCAGTCCCGCTCCCAGGGCGAGAAAAAGGAGAGCGCCAGACATCTTAAAACCATTGTGATCACCACGCCGCCGTCCATGCCGGAGCTTGAGCGTGAGACCATGCGCAGCTGCGCCTATGAGGCCCTGGGCATTCTCTGGAAGTGCCTAGGCTATGATGCCCAGAGCAGCGATCTCTATCATTTCAACTTCTGCTCCAAGAGCGAGGAGATGAAGCTGCCGGTGCCTGAGATCATGCTGGACTGGGATGAGGCGCAGGCCGGACAGCTCGTCTATCTGTACAATGAATGCAGAATTAACCGCTTTGTATGCGGCAAGCTCATCTCGGAGCTGCGCAGACCGGGCACTGCAGGACGCTTTGCCGAGCAGCTCTCTGAGCCGATACCTGAATCCAACAAGACGTTGGCGCTCAATGCCATGCGCATTGCCTCCATCGATATCGGCGGCGGCACAACGGATCTTGTGATCACCGATTACAGCTATCCTGTTGAGATGACTGACACCAGCGCCGATATCCGCGCCAAAGAGATTTTAAGAGAGGGCTTTAAGATTGCAGGAGATGATATTCTCCTTGATCTCATCACTTCGCAGATCACCAAACCCATCAAAGCATATCTTGCTGAGCCGCACAATTTTAAGGACGGGGCTTTTAATGTCAATGCCGTCAAGCATTTTCAGGCGCTCTTTACGAGGACCAACAACACCCGCAGGAAGATTTTAATTCAGCAGTCCGTGCAGCAGATCTTCATGAAGGTCGGCTACCGCATCCTCGCGCTGCTTGAGAACGTGGATAAGCTGCCGCGCGGTACGGTAGACTGTGAGGCGCACGGCACCCTGCGCGATTTTCTGCAGGGCACCATGGCTGTCTCCTCCAAGGTGCTGATGCCTGAGCAGCCAAGGCCTTTCCCCACACCTTCAGAAGAGGTGCTTGCCTATCTGAACGAGGCCATGGTTGACGGCAAGGTCGAGCTGAACGGGCATGGCATGAGCGAGTATATGCCGGACGGGGATCTGCTGAATTTTCCGATTAAGGTCGATCTCTTCTCCCTAAACCGTCAGTTTGCCGAGGGCAAGAGCGTCAATATTGCCTTAGCACTCAAGTGCCTGGCCGGCATCGTGGAGGTGTATCAGTGCGACGTGCTGCTGCTGACCGGCAGACCGTCCAAGCTTCCTGGGATCAGAACCTTTATTCAGTCAAGGCTGTCTCTGCCGCTGGCCCGTCAGATTGCCATGCACCGCTATGAGTGCTCCTGGTATCCGCTGCCGCATGACGGCAAATACATCGGCGACCCGAAGTCGACGGTGGCCGTTGGTGCGCTGCTTGCCTACAAGCGCACCAACAACAAGAAGATGATCAACTTCCATTTCAGACCGAATATTCCGCCGCTGCCATCGCCGATCCGCTTCTTCGGCTCGCTTGACGGCACGCAGATCATGAAGGACGTGGATGTACGCTACCGCTTCAGAACGCAGGCTGAAATCAATGAGCAGAAGGGCAGCAAGATAGGGGATCCTGAGAATTACTACGTCATGGTGGCAGATAAGACCAAGGATGAATTCCCGGTGGTGCTGACCAAGAATCTAGGCTACAGGCAGTTTGACAATGAGAATTTCCCGGCCACCATGCTCTATGTGATTGAGCCTTACGACCGCGTCGAGGAGCTGCCTGACGTGGTGGCGGCCACGCAGCTTGAGCTGCCAGAAGGGGAGAAACTTAACTACCTGACCGACAAGCTGCGCGCGCCAGATCTTAGGGAAGGGCTTGAGCAGGCCGAGCAGGAGCGTGACGCCGCGCTTGAAGCGCTTGATAACCACCCTGAGCTTGTCGCCTTAAGAGAGCAGCTGACCGAGAACCTCAGGCAGTCAGTAAGCGAGCAGGTTGCAGCTGAATTCAGTCAGCGCAGCAAGGAGCAGGAGGGACTTTTGGCCAAGCTGACCGGCAAGGCGCGCCGGCTTGAAGAAGAGAAGGAGCGGCTTTTCTCTGAGCTCGTCTCAAGACGGCAGGAGTCTGAGGTAGAGGAGAGCGTCAGACTAAAGCGCGAGGAGCTTGCAGCTGAGATTAAGCGCACCTTCAACAAGGCGGTAGCCCAGGCGGTCAATACCAATATTGTCTATGTGAAGGAGCAGAGTCAGAAACGCTTGTCGCAGTTAAAGGAGCGCACGGGGCTGTCGCGCATGCAGTTCAAGCTGACCTTAGAGCTCAATAAGACCTATCCGGTCAAATATAAGTATCTTAAGGATGAACTCAAGGGCAAGCTGCGCGATGTCTCAGAGTTTGAGATGCTCTCCATTGAGAGCGCCGACAATATTGATTTTACCGGTCTGGTCAAGGTCAGATTATGTACCGCGGACTTTGATGCCTACTGGATTGATACGGGCATGATTGCGGATTAGGAGATGATGGGGATGCAGAATTTTACAGCAGCTGCCAAGGCCAGCGAGCAGGCAAGAGTCTGGGTATTGAATAATGCAGAGACTGAGGAGAGCATCAAAAAGCAGGAGCAGGAGCTCATCGTCAGACTCTGCCGTCTTACCAACAGTTTAAAAGGTGCCTCTGAGGTGCTGCCGCAGCGCACCACCCTGGGGGTATTCGGGGCCTCGCAGGCAGGCAAGAGCTTTCTTGTCTCCAATATTGCGGCCGCCCACGGCAAGCTCAGCGCTGAGTGGGACGGAGTCAGGCTCGATTTTATCAAGCACCTTAATCCGACCGGCAATGACAAGGAGGCCACCGGGGTGGTCACCCGCTTTACGCATGCCAAAACTCCGAGTGTTCCGGGCTTTCCCTGCCAGGTGAGAGTCTTCTCGGAGGTGGAGCTTGTCATGGTGCTGGTCAACTCCTTTTTTGGCGATCTGACCCTGCCTACGGATGTGCAGGGCGAGAGCTCCTATCTGAACGGACTGTTTGAGGAGAGTTTTTTAGAGGAGCAGTTTGCCGCCCTTGAGCAGTACCGCCTAAAGAGCGGCGAGAGCAGCTATGTGAGCGCCGAGGACTGCGTGGCCTTAGCTGACTATGTGCAGAAGGTAGGCAGCGGGGTACTCAAGAAGCTTGATGCCTGCAAGCCTTTCTGGGTCAGAGTCCGTGAACTGCTGCCTGCGCTGAATCTTGAAGGGCGCACCCTCATCTACTCGCTGCTGTGGGGCAGACTTAAGGTCTTCACCCTGATGTTTGAGCGCCTTGCCAAAGAGCTGTTAAAGCTTAAGGGTTCAACGCGCATCTATGTGCCGCTACAGGCTTTTGTCAACGTGAAAGCTGACGGGGAGATCACGCAGATCAGCGGCGGTACCTTAAATGATATTGCCTGCCTGAGCCATCTCTTTGATGATGTGCGTGAGCTTAAGGTGGCCCTAGATGACAGTGAGCACACCGAGGTGGTGCTGACCTTCTCCTGCGCCGCGGCTTTAACCAAGGAGATTGTCTTTCCGCTTACAGAGGGCAGCAAGGTTGAGCATTTTGATGTGCTCGACTTTCCGGGAGCGCGCTCGCGCAAGCCCTCCTTACTGCAGGTCTTTTTAGATGACGAGCAGCATTTTTCCGGCAATACGCCTTCAAAGCTCATGGTGGACAATGGCTCGGAGTTCATCCGCCGCGGCAAGGTGGCCTTTCTGTTTGAAAGCTATGCCTCCCATCATGAGGTGGATATTCTCATCTTCTGCATCAACTGCGCCAAGCAGCTGGACGTCACCGATCTCATCCCGATTCTGACCGGCTGGGTCAATCAGAATGTCGGTGAGACGGCCGAAATTCGGCAGAAATATCAGAAGATTCCGCTGTTAGGCGTGTTAACCCGCTTTGATCAGGCGCTCTCCTCGGAATTCAATCAGGAGAGTGTGACTGCCGATGAGGATGTGGGGCGCAAGATTATCGCCACCGGCTTTGAGCATATCAAGGATCAGCCCTGGATTATGGACTGGACGGTGGGGCGTCCCTTCTGCCAGTTCTTCCTGATGAGAAAGCCGAACATTGCGGCTAAAGAGAATGTGGACTGGCTCTCCTCCGATCCTGACACCAAGGAGGAGCTCGGCTTTGTGGAGAGCGCCAAGGCCAAGCTTGCTCTAATTCGCGAGCATGTACTGGGCGATCCGCTCTTTAACGAGCATTTTTACGGCAAGGAGCAGAGCTATGAGGCGGTGATGAGCCTCAATGACGGCGGCGTGTCCTATATTACCGATTTTCTCTCAAAGAATTATCAGAACGATCGCTCCAGCAAGGAGCATCTTGAGCAGCTGACCCTCTCCAAGCTTGAGGAGAGCGCCAAACTGCTCTCAGTCTATGCTCATCGCGAAGGCGATAAAGCCAAGCAGCAGGCCCTGCAGGAAGGTATGAGCACCGCAAACGATCTGTATCAGTGTGATAAGGTGGCTCAGCTTATCGTCGAGATAAGACGGCTTTTGGAGCTTGATGAGCTGCAGCTTGAGCAGCGCTATCTTGAGGACTATACCCCGGGCAGCAATGCCGAGCGTTTTGCGCAGGAGACGTTGCGCTTCTGGCAGCAGAATCTTAAGGATATCGCCGGAGGCTCAGGCTTTAACGAGCTTGCCACCCTGCTGTGGCGCAAGTGGGAGCGGCTGCTGCCAAGCCTTAATTATAAGGAAGAGGATAAAGAGATCTACAGCTTCTTTTATGACAAGACCAAAAATGATTTTATCCGCAGCGAAATGGCGCTTAAAAGCAAGTTTGCCACGCTCATGCAGCGCTTTACCAGCGGCATTCTGCTCTTGAGTCAGGCTGATTCGCTCAACCTTAAGGAGACTTTGGTTAAGGTGCTTGAGCCTGAGGAGGCTCTGGTGAGCACCAAGGAGTCACTCTGCAAGGGGCAGGTGGCGCGCGTGATGCGTACGCTCAGCGACTTTAATGCCTATCTGAGCGCCTATGCCGGCAACCTTGACTTTGAGAATCTGTTCTTAAAAGATCTAAAGCGCAGACCTTTTGCGGAACATTATGAGGTTTCCTATGGACATCCTAAGATAACCGAGGATATCTTTAATGAGACGGCCACGCACTATACGACGGATTTTCTCTCCGCCTTTGTGAGCGGTACGACTAAGGTCTCAGTACAGAGTGCCTCGCAGTATCAGATCTCAGAGGAGCAGAATCACCTTCTGTGTGAGATTCTAGATGTGCTGGAAGGCAGTGAGGAGTAAAACATGCCTATTTACAACGCTTCAATCGCCTACGCCAAAAGAGGGCATGCCGCCGTGCATGTGACGCGCATTTTAGGCGATCTTGGCGAAGAGGAATTTAATCAGCCGCTGTTTATCAGCATCCGCAAGAAGCTGGGCAGCGATCAGGAAGAGCGGGTGCAGAACTGGCCAGGTCCTGAGGAGGATTTTGATTTTGTTAAAATCCCTGAGGCTGACATAGAGCTCAATCAGCGCGATGCAGGGCTTGATCTGCATCTTCTGCCAGAGCTTAACAATCCTATCGCGCTTGATTACGGCACCGGGCAGTATGTGCTGCGCCTAAGATTCGGCCCTGAAGGTAAAATCTATGAATGCCACATGACCATGCAGGCCGGGGCCGAGGGTGAGCTCTACCTGATTGCGGCTGAGGATAAAAAAGACAGTGCGCCTGAAGTTAAAAGCACGCTAAAGCCTGCTCAGGCAAAGACCGTGACGCAGGCTAAGGGACATGAGCTGACCGCAGATGAGCGCAGAAAGCTGATGCTCTATGGCGCAGGAGCTCTGGCGCTGTTAGTGCTGCTCTTTGGCCTCTACTCGCTGTTCAAGAGCTCAGACAGTGAGACCGTGCCGACTCCGCCTGCCAAGGTGCAGACTGCTGCTCCACAGGCTCAGCTGCAGCAACAGCCTAAGCCTCAGGCTGAGAACAGCAAGCCTCAGGCAGAGGAGCAGAAGAACCCGGCACCGGAGATAGCTGCAGAGCAGAAGCCTGCAGCAGAGCCTGAAAAAGTTTCGCCGCAGCCTGCAGCCAAGGTCGAGGAGACAGCCGCGGTGCAGGCTGCGCCTGCAGCTCCCTGCTCCTTAACCGGACAACAGGGCAGCGATCAGGAGCTGCTGGCTGCCTGCCTTAAGAGCGGGCCTGACAAGCAGCAGCTCTACACTCTTGCTGAGGAGGCCTTAAAGCAGGGAAGATGTGATCTGCTAAAACGCCTTCTGACCAGCTCCGGGCGCGCAGGCCATGGCGCTTCGGCCCTGCTGATGGCAAGACTTTATGATCCTCTTAACAAAGAGAGCAGCAGCTGCGTGAGCAAGAGTGCCGAACAGGCGGTGTACTGGTATCAGAAAGCAGCGGCAGCCGGTGAAAAGAACGCCGCTGCGGCTTTGGAGAATTTGAAAAATGCACATTAAACTATCCTCTCTTATGCTGGCCGTGGCCCTGTGCCTTGGTGCCCAGGCCCAGGCTGCCCAGAAGCCTTTGCTGCTTGAAGGCAAGCAGAGCCTCTATCAAAGAGTGCTGACCACGCCAGGCTGCGTGCTCAAGGCCAGGGCCTCAGACACGCAGGGCAGCAGGGTGGCCGCCTTCAGCCGTTTTTATGTCTATGCAAGAGAGCAGGGACAGCTTCAGGTCGGCCCTGACACGCAGGGCAGCATCTCAGGCTATCTTGATGAGCAGTGCACCGTGCCCTGGCGCATGCAGACGGCTCTGATGTTCACCAATCCTGCCGGGCGGCAGCGCTCCTTAATCTTCAGTGAAGAAGAGCAGCTCTCCAAGCTCATCTTTGAGCAGGAAGGCATCAAGGCGGCCGAGGCGCTCTATGAAACGCTGAAGACACAGGGCAGTGCCGAGGGCGTGGTGGCGCAGGAGCCGGATAAATATGTCGACTATAAGGACAATTTCTATCTGCTCCCGGTGCTGGAGTCCAAAGAGAGCATGTTTGATGACGGCAACTATGTGCGTGAGCTCAAGGTCGCCTCGGTGGTAAAGCAGAGTGCCAAGGCGCAGGAGCCCAAAGACAGCGAGGCCGTGGCCATCCGCGCCTTTAAGGCTGGCCTTGTGTTTGTCATCGACTCCTCCATTTCCATGCAGCCCTATATTGACCGCACCAAGCAGGCTATTTCACAGATTTTAAAGCGCATTGAGAAAGAGCAGCTGCAGCAGTCGGTGCAGTTCGGCCTCATCTCCTTCCGCTCCAATACCGAGGCGGTGCCGGGGCTTGAATATGTGTCAAAGCTCTTTGTCAATCCTGGCCAGGCCACCTCGGCACAGGAGTTTGCCCAAAAGCTCTCCAGCCTCAATCAGGCCACGGTCTCCTCGGCGCTGTTTGATGAGGATGCCTACAGCGGCATTGCCACGGCCATCAATGAGGTGGACTGGCAGAAATTCGGCGGACGCTATGTGGTCCTGATTACCGATGCCGGCGCCATTGAAGGGCAGAATCAGCTCTCCACGACCAAGCTTGATGCCCGGGAATTAAGGCTTGAGGCTGCCCATCGCGGCATTGCGCTTTACACCCTGCATCTCCTGACACCGTCAGGCAAGCGCAACAACAATCATGAGAAGGCGCAGAGCCAGTATCAGGATCTGACCTACAACGAGGTGCTGCACAAGCCTTTGTATTACGCGGTCGATGCCGGAGATGTCGATTCCTACGGCGAGATGATCGATGAGCTTGCCACCGCCATCACCACGCAGGTCAAGCAGGCCTCAGAAGGCAAGCTGGCCGCAGGCTCGGCCTTAAGCCGTCAGGAAGAGAGTAAGCCTAAGGCTCAGCTCTCGCAGGATGCGCAGCTGCTCGGCCATGCCATGCAGCTTGCCTATCTTGGCAAGGTACAGGGCACCAAGGTGCCTGATACCCTGCAGGGCTGGATTGCCGATCGCGATCTTGTCAATCACCGTCTGCCGACAGCAACGCCTGTGGTGCTGTTAACCAAGCTGCAGCTCTCTGATCTTAAGGATCTGACCAGGCATATTCTCGATGCGGCCAATCAGGGTCTTCTAAATCCTGAGGACATGTTCTCGCAGCTGCGCTCGCTGGCTGTCAGCATGGGACGCGATCCTAATCAGCTCTCTGACAATCAGGTCTTAAAGTTAGGCGAGCTTGGCCTTTTAGGCGAGTATCTTGAGGGCCTGCCCTACAAGAGCCGCTTGCAGTCACTTGATGAGGAGACCTGGAGCAGCATGGGTCCTGATGAGCAGAATCAGACCATCGAGGATTTAGAGCGCAAGCTGCAGTACTATCAGCTCTGCCATGATGATACCGATCGCTGGGTGAGCCTCAATGACAAGGCCGATCCTGCCGAGAGCGTCTATCCTATTCCGCTGGAGGAGCTGCCTTGAGTGAGTTCGTGCTGGAGGTCTGTGAGCTTAACTATGCCTACCCTTCGGCAGGAGATGAGCCTCCCTTTAAGGTCCGCCTGCCCAAGCTCAGGCTGAGGGCCGGGGAGGTGTGTGCGCTGACCGGGCTGTCTGGCTGCGGCAAGTCAACGCTGCTTGAATGCCTAGGCTGCGTGCGCACAGGCTTTGAGGCCGAGGTCTTCAGACTTGGCGAGCTTGATGTCTTAGCGCTTGATGATAACAGGCGGCAGCTGGTGCGCAAGTCACTTCTAAGCTTCATGCCGCAGCAGGGCGGTCTGATCCCTTTTCTTACCGTACGCGAGAATTTAAAGCTGCAGCTTGAGATAGCCGCACACGATGAGTTTTTAAGGCTTGACAGACTGCCCACACTTGAGGATGGCTATGCGCTGCTTGAGAGCCTTGATATCGGGGATCTTAAAGAGCGCTATCCGCATGAGCTCAGTATCGGACAGCGTCAGCGGGCCGCCTTCTGCAAGGCCCTGATTCACAGGCCTCTCGTGCTGCTTATCGATGAGCCGACCTCGGCTCTTGATCCGCGCAAGGCAGCGGCGCTGTTCTCGCTGATGCAGCGCTGCGCTAAAGACTATCAGGCTGCCCTGCTGGTGGTCACGCATGATCTCAAGCTGGTGCGCGAGCATGGCCTAAGACGCTTTGCCTATGCCACCCGCCCGCAGGAGACGCCGGCCTTCTGGGAGCTAAAATCATGATGCTTATAAAGCTTGCCCTGCGCGATCTGAGCTTTGACAGGCTGATGAGCTTCTGTCTTGTCGCAGCCATCGCGGCGGTGATTGCGCCGCTGCTGCTGCTCTTTGCGCTGCGCTTTGGCATTTTAAATCATCTCTATGCCGAGCTTAGGGACAATCCGCAGAATCTTGAGCTGCGCATGCTGCAGGGCTATCAGTTAAAGCCTGAATTCTTCTCAAAGCTGCGTGGTGATCCTCGCGTCGGCTTTGTCATCGAGATGACCCGCGCCCTCTCGGTAACCTGTGATGTCAGCTCGCAGGGCAGGGCGCGCACCATGATTGAGACTATTCCGACAGCACAGGGCGATCCGCTCCTTGCCTTAAGCTCACTTACAGGAGATTTAAAAAATGATGAGGCCGTGGTCAGTGCAAGGCTTGCTCAGGAATTAAAGCTTGAGGCAGGCTCAAAGCTTAAGGTCGCCATTTCAAGGCAGGTTAACGGACGGCGTGAAGTTGGCGTGCAGAATTTTACGGTTACAGGCATCGTGCCGACCCGCTATGCGCCGCGTGAGTGCGTCTATCTTGCGCTGCCTGTCATCACGGCCATGGAGGATTATCGCGACGGCTTCAACCCGCAGCTGTTCTCTGACGGCTCAAAGCTTAACGGCGTGCGCACCTCCTACGCTAAAGCCCGCCTCTATGCCCGCTCTCTTGAGGATGTGCCGTCACTTGCCTCTGAGCTTGGCTCACAGTACAAGCTGCAGGATGCCTCAGGCAGCATTGCCGAGATTGAGGCCATAGGCAGAGTTTTGAGCTTTGTGTTCTTTACGATTGCGCTGACCTCGATAAGCGGCGGGGTGCTTGCCTATGGAGGACTGGTGCTGACCAACCTTGCGCGCAAGGAGATGAGTATCGCGCAGCTTGAGCTCATGGGGCTTTCACGCCGTCAGGTCCTGAGGCTGACCCTCTATGAAGGCCTCATTTTAGGCGTGCTTGCCTATCTTGTCTCGGTGCTGCTCTTTTTAATCGGGCAGGGGATTTTCAATACCTATTTTGGCACGCTCTTAAAGAGCAGCAGCGTGGTGGCGCTGCTAGAGCCTTATCATCTCATGCTAGGTCTGATCTTAAGCTTCAGTGTGGTCGCCGCGCTGACGCTTTTAGTTACCTATCTGAAGCTGCGGCACAGAAGCGTGGCCCTCGCGCTCAGGCAGGTGTAGGATGCGGTATCTGAAGTTCTGCTCTGCCCTGCTCTCTCTCACTGTAAGCCTGCCGCTGTGGGCCTTTAACCCTAAGCCTCAGGCTGATGATGTGCTAATCAGACTTCCCTGTGAGCAGAGCCTTGCGCTGCGCAAGGTCTACACGCAGCATGGTAAAGACCGCCTTGCCGATTTCAAGTTTCAGTCAGGCACCGCCATGTCGGCAAGCCCCATGGCGCAGTCGCCGCATACTGACTATGTGCAGGGCTCCTTCTCTGATGAAGAGGGGTTTTATTATCTGCTGGGCAAATATGAGCTTACCGAGGCGCAGTATCAGGCCGTGATGAATGAGAAATGCCCCAAGGAGCAGAGCCGGGCGCTGCTTCTGCCTAAGGTTAATCTCTCCTGGTTTGAGGCCGTGGAGTTTACCCGCCGTCTCTCGCTACTGCTGCAGAAGGATCCCTCCTCCAGTCTGCCTAAGCTTGCCTATGTAAGGCTGCCTACTGACAGCGAGTGGGAGTTTGCCGCCCGCGGCGGGCTTATGGTCTCACAAAGTGAATTTGAGGCCAAGCTGCCGCCGCTTAAAGGGCAGCTTTCAGACTATGCCTGGTTTGAAGGGGTAAAAAGTGCCGACGGGCATCTGCATCAGGGCGGCATGCTCGAGCCTAATCCCTTAGGCTTTTATGATCTGCTTGGCAATGTGCAGGAGATGATTCTAGAGCCCTTCAGGCTGACCCGGACCGGGCGGCTGCATGGGCAGAGCGGCGGCTTTATCATGCGCGGGGGCAGCTATCTTACTCCCTCAGCGCAGTTAAGCTCGGCACTGCGCACGGAAAAACCCTATTATCAGGGCGGCAGGGAGAGCAGGGCCAAGGATCTCGGGCTGCGCCTTGCCCTCTCGCTGCCGGTAAGCTCAGATCTTAAAGGGGTCAGGGAGCTTAATGACAAGGTCAGCGCGCTTGGCAGCGAGGAGAGCACCGGCAAGGCCGACGGCAGTCAGCATCTTGATACGATTAAAAAGCTTGATGAGCTCATCGCCAAAACCAAGGCCCAGGCAGCCAGAGTCAGTGAGCAGGCAGAGAGTCTGCGCAATGAGAATGAAAAGCTTGATTCAGAAAACGATAAGCTTGGCTCAGAGAACGAGCGGCTGGGGCTTGCCAATCAGAGCCTAACCCAGAGCCTGCAGACTCTGCGCGAGCAGCTGACGCAGTCAAACTCCGAGCGCGATGAGATGCGCGATGTGGCGGTGGCTGCCAATCTGCGTCTGGGCGCCTTTCTCTGCTCCAATCTGGCCGCGACGAGGGATCAGCTTCTGTATCAGATGGAGAGCGCGGTGACCTACGGCAAGCGCTGTCTTAAGACGCAGACCTTCTGCACCGTATATGAAAACTATCAGGCGCAGCTTGAGGAGAGCAAGCTGAAGCTTAAAAGCCTGGGCAGCTATTACGGCGACATTATGGCCGAGGCGCGTGCCACCTATCAGCTTGCGCTGTTTGAAGACAGCTTTGAGAAGCTTAAAAAGTCAGGGCATAAGGTCTATGTGCCATATCTTAAACAGTATTATGCGCACCTGAAGGCTTATGCTGACGCCTCTAAGGATGCACAGGCAAATCTTGAGCACTGGACACAGCAGTGCTATTTAATCATGGAAGGGAATGGCTCATGATAAGAATTCTCCGTCTTGACAAAAAGGTGCTGTCACCGAAGGCTCAGAGCTATGTGGCGCATGCGCAGCTCTGGCGTGAGGAGGTGCACAAGGCTTTAGGTCAGGAGATAGGCTCGCTCATGCCGCTGGTCGATGTCGACCCTGAGTATGTGAGCTTTCTGACTCCGCTTGAAGGCTCCATCAGCGAGGTGCGGCAGGAGCAGTTAAGCCCGCAGCTCTTCGAGCTCTGCGAGGGACGCAGAAAAGCGCTGCTCTTTTTCTTAAACGGGCAGCAGAAGCTGCAGAACCCGGAGCTTGAAGCTGAGCGCTCCGAGGTGGCCATGCTCTTTGCCAGAAGCTCGCGCCTCTATCTTATGGACGGCATCAATCCGGTGCTGCTCCCCTGTCTTACCGAGGAGGAGCTTAAAAGTGCCGCCCCGCCGCCTCAGAGCGTGAAAAAAAGCGGCTGTCTTTTGCCGCTGCTTCTGCCTCTGCTGCTTCTTCTGGCGCTGCTGGGCCTTGTGTGGTACTTCCTGCTGCGTCCGTGGCCTATGGAAGGCACCCTGCAGGAGCGCTTTGAGGATTTGTACAAAACCTATTTCAGAGAGGATACCAGCGCTCAGGAAGCTGAGCTTGAGAAGATCAGGTCACTTGCCCTCTCGCTTATAGCCAGGCAGGAAGCGGAAAAGGCGCGGCTTGAAGAGGAGCGACTTGCTCAGGAGCAGGCCAAGAAGGATGAGGATGCGCGCAAGCTTGAGGAGGCCTTAAAAGCGCAGGAGGAAGCAGAGAAGGCCAAGCAGGAGGCTGAACAGGCCAGACTTGATGCTGAAAAGGCCCGTCTGGAGGCGCTTGAAGGGCAGAAAAAGGCTCAGGAGGAGGCTTTAAAGCTTAAAGGTGAGCAGCAGAAGCTTTTAGAGCAGCAGAAACAGCAGCAGAGCGTCAAGAGTGCGCCTGCCGCCAAGAGTGATGGCGGCAAGAGCCTGCCTAAATGCACGACCTTAAAGCAGCAGGGCAAGCTGCCTAAGATGGTGGTGGCCTTTGATGGCTCCGAGTCCATGCTGGCCCGCGATGTCAGCACCTTCGGGGGCAGAGCCTCACGGCTTGATGTGGCCACGCAGGCAGCCAACAACATGGTGAAGACCATCGACAAGAATGTGCAGATAGGTCTGGTGGAGATCAACGGCTGCTCGACTGCCAAAAACCGCGGCTTTTTCTCAGGCACGCAGCGCAGTCAGCTGATGGGCACCATCAAGGGGATCAACCCGCGCCGCTATGACGGCAAGACCCCGCTGGTCGACGGGCTTAACAAGCTGGCGAGCATGGTGGATGGCGTGAATGCCGAGGCTGTGGGCGTGCTGATCTCAGATGGCGAGGATACCTGCACCTTTACGCAGAATATCGATATCTGCTCTCTGGCCCGCAAGATCCATGCGCAGAAGCCTAAGCTTAAGATTCATACCATACTCATCGGCAGAAATGCCTCCAAAGCCGCCTGTGTGGCGAGAATTACCGGCGGCAGGGTCTTCAGTCCGCAGAATGCCTCGCAGATTAACGCGCAGCTGCAGGAAGCCGGGGCTGAGTTCAAACAGGTCTGCAAGGATGATTAAAGGGCAGCACAGCGTCAGGATTTAAGGAGATAGTTATGCATTCGGCACAGTTAAACAGCGGCAGCTTTAAACGGTACACCCCTATAGGTGAGGACGGATCCCCGGTCTGGCGCAACGCGGCGGCCTTCCGCAGCGCCATTGAGCGCGAGAGCAAGCTTGGGGAGCGCTACGCAAGATTCCTTGCCGAGCCTAAGTTCAATGAAAATTCTGATCATGTCGACTGGTATGTGCCCTTTAAGCCCACAAGACAGGATGGGGATTATCTTATCGTCAGCTGGCAGAGTGCCTCGCGCTCGGAAAAAAGCGCCGCGCTAAAGCAGCTCTCTGAGTTTGAGACCAAACTGCTTGATTTTGGCTATGATCTCGAGGCCCGCTCGCTTGACAGCAATAATCTGCTCTTTGCGCATTATCTGACCGGGCGCGGTCATGCAGAAAACCTGCCGGCGCTGCATTTTCCTGATGAAAGCTGCCTCTTTATTGTCGACGGGCAGCCGGTCATCACCTACTGGGGCTTTGTCAAGGATGAACGCTCCCTGCAGGCCTCGCCTTTTGCGCTCCTGCGTCCTAAGGTTGGCGCCATCCCGCCTAAGGGGGCAGCGCCTGCCGCGGCTGCTGCGGCGGGGGCAGCAGGCTCCAGGGGGCATCTGTGGTGCTGGCTGCTGCCGCTGCTGCTTCTCTTGCTTCTGCTTCTGCTCTGGTGGCTCTGGCAGCGCTTCTTTGCCCCGGAGCTGCCTCTGTTCAGCGTCAGACCGGATTTAGAGCATCTCTCCTTAGAGCCGGTGCCTGAGACGCTCCTGCAGGATGAGCAGGAGCAGGAGAAGCTTAAGGCTGAACTGCTAAGACGGCAGACCTTTGTCACCGATGGAACGGCGGCCACGGTCAAGGGCAGCACGCAGCTTAGCAGCACTGACGCCGTAGCGGCAGATGCTGACAGCGTGCCTGCTGACGCTACGGCAGTCGATGCCGGTAAGGACGCAGCTTTAACGGCAGCTGACGGAGAGCTCAAAGATGATACTGCTCAGGAGACCCTGCCACAGGATGGCACTCAGGCTGAGGCCTTAGAAGATCCTGACTCCAAGGCCCTGGCAGCACCTGAGGAGGCTCAAAAGGCCGCAGAGAATGGCACAATACCTGATCAAGGCGCCCAGGAGCCTGCTGCCGAGGCGAATAAGGCCGCTTCTGATAATGCTGACGGACAGGATGCGCAGGACGCGGAGAACGCACAGAATCAGGCTCAGGATCCTCAGCAGCAGGCAGCAGCGCAGGATGGCAAGGCTCAGAGCCCGACTCCGCCTGAGCTTGACCCGAGCAAGGCTCAGAGCGGACAGGCTCATGAGGATCTGCAGCTTAAGCCTCAGGATTTAAGCGGGCAGAATCTTAAGGTCTTAGACGGCAACTGGGCCTCCCGCTCAGGTCTTGTCGACGGCAGGACCGGACGGCCTGTCAACGTGCAGTATGACTTTAAGGACGGCAAGGGCACGGCCACGGTCACCCGCGCCGACGGCACCAAGTGCGTGACGCAGGTGCAGGGCTCCATGCAGGGCGGGGCTCTGAATATTGACAATGCCGGCACCGCCAAATGTCAGGACGGCTCAGGCTATAATCTGCCTAAGGTTACCTGCAAGCCTGACAAGGATGGCAAGACCAGCTGCGTGGGCTCCTACTCGGACAAGGAGCAGGTCAATATGCAGCTGTTCCGTTAGCAGTCTGGAGATCTCATGATTAAGATTGTACTTTATCAGACCGAAATGCCGGGCAACGCCGGCAATGTGATTCGCCTGTCGGTCAACTGCGGGGCGCAGCTGCATTTTATCGGCCCGCTGCCTTTTTATCTTGATAATAAGCGCCTGTTGCGGGCCGGGCTTGACTATCGGGAGATTGCCAATTTCAAGCTGCATGTGAATTTTGCAAAGTTCTTAGAGAGCGAGAAACCTCTCAGGCTGATTGCCTCCTCAAGCAAGGCCACTCAGTCTCTCTATGATTTTAAGTTTGAGGATAATGACTATGTGATTTTCGGACGCGAGAAGGAAGGGCTGTCTGAGGAGGTCTATGCGGTGGTGCCTGAGGATAAAAGGCTGAAAATTCCGATGGTCGAGGGCAGCCGCTGTCTAAATCTGTCTAATTCCGTGGCGGTGGTCGCCTATGAGGCCTGGCGGCAATTAGGCTTTTTTGGTGCTAAGGCATAGCTTAATTTCGCAAGGTAAATTATACTGTGGGAATAAAAATTTGAGCATTGCAACGCTGGGTAGATAATTGTTAGATCTTTTAGTTAAATTCTTTACTGATTACGGATATGCGGCAGTCTTTGCCTGCCTTCTGGCCTGCGGTCTGGGCGTACCGGTCCCTGAGGATATTACCCTCGTGTCAGGCGGGGTGATCTCAGGTCTTGACTATGCCAATCCGCATATTATGCTGATTGTGGGTCTGGCCGGCGTGCTGATCGGTGACAGCACCATGTATATCGGCGGCAGAGTCTTTGGGTATCGCATTCAGCGGGTCAGAACCTTCCGCAAGATCCTGTCGCCTAAGCGTTTTTCGCAGATCCAGAAGAAATTCAAGAAATACGGTCTGTGGCTGCTCTTTGTGGCGCGTTTTCTGCCGGGGCTGCGCTCGCCGATTTTCCTGGTCGCCGGCATGTCACGGCGTGTCTCCTATTTTGTGTTCATCCTCATGGACGGCCTGGCCGCCCTCATCTCGGTACCGGTCTGGGTGTACTTAGGCTTCCTCTTTGCCGACAATCTTGATCTGCTCATGGAGTATGTGCATGATGTGCAGAAGGCCATCTACCTTGGTTTAGGTGTCCTCGTCGTGGCGGTGCTCGCTCTCTATCTTAAAAAGAAATTCAAGAGCAGAATGTCTGAGACCTTAGATGAGGAAGGGCAGGGGAACACTGCTGAGCACAAATAAATCCGGCATGGGCAGGCAGACTGCCCAATTTTTGATCATTCTCACAAAAATTTTCATCTGTGAGCAAGTTCACGTACAATAGCCTAGTCTGTGGCCTGGCCACGCTAAATCTCTTTAGGTTATTGTTATGGATCGTTTGACCGAAATCGTTAGTGAAATCAACTCTATTCTCTGGGGTCCCTGGTGCTTAATTCCCATCCTGGTGGGCACCGGTATCTTCTTTACCTTCCAGCTGCGCTTTGTGCAGGTGCGCCTGTTCAGAAAGGCTTTAAAGCACGTGTTCGGCGGGCTGTCCTTCAGAGGACAGCAGGCAGGAGATCACGGCATGACCTCCTTCCAGTCGCTGGCTACCGCCATTGCAGCCCAGGTCGGCACGGGTAATCTTGCCGGCGTGGCAACCGCCATGGTGATGGGCGGACCGGGTGCCGTGTTCTGGATGTGGGTTGCCGCCTTCTTTGGCATGGCCACCATCTTTGCCGAGGCTATCCTGGCTCAGCTCTATCGCGATCGCGACGGCAACGGCAAGATCACCGGCGGTCCTGCCTACTATATTTCCCACGGCCTTGGCAGCAAGTCCCTGGCTGTGATTTTCTCCATCTGTACCATTATGGCCGTAGGCTTTATCGGCAGCATGGTGCAGGCCAACTCCATTGCCGATGCTTTTGACAGTGCCTTTAATGTGCCGACCCATATCACCGGCATGTTCCTCATTCTGCTGGCCGGCTTTATCTTCATCGGCGGCATCAGACGCATTGCCTCCTTCTCCGAGAAGATGGTGCCGTTTATGGCTGCAGTCTATGTGCTGGGCTCCATCATTATTATCTGCGCCTGCTGGGATCACATCCTGCCGTCACTGGAGATGATTGTGATCGGTGCCTTCAGTCCGAGCGCCGCCACCGGCGGTGTCATCGGCGCCACCATCAAGGAGGCGATCCGCTATGGTGTTGCCCGCGGTCTGTTCTCCAATGAGGCCGGTATGGGTTCCACCCCGCATGCTCACGCCATCGCCCGCGTCAAGCATCCGGCTCAGCAGGGTATGGCAGCTATCGTCGGCCTCTTCATCGATACCTTTGTGGTGCTCACCGCTACGGCAGTGGTGATCATGGTGACCGGCTGCCTCGGCGCCAAAGCCGGCAACGGTGATTTCATCACCGGCATTGCCCTCACTCAGATGGCCTTCTCTAAGGGCATGGGTGAGGCAGGCTCCGGCTTTGTGGCCGTCTGTCTGTTCTTTGCCGCCTTTACCACCATTATCGGCTGGTATTTCTTTGCGGTGCAGAACGTCAAGTACCTCTTTGGCACCCGGTTCGTCAATGCCTTCTCCGTCATCGTGCTGTTCTTTATCATGGCCGGCTCCTACCTCAAGGTCAATCTCGTCTGGGAACTTGCCGATCTCTTCAACGGTCTCATGGTGATCCCGAATATCATCGCGGTGATAGGTCTCTATAAGCTGGTGGTGATCGCCTTAGGTGACTTTGAGGAGAAATATGAGCAAGGCCGCAAACCGATGTTCCGTCCAAGTGAGGAGCTCACCGGCCGTATGGCCAAGGCTGCGGCGCTGCGCATCAACCGCAGAAAGCGCAGGGATGCAGCTGAAGAGGATCTCTAAGGCTTTATACTTGTCCAACAAAAGTTAAGTTTCCGGGGCGGCACAGGCTGCCCCGGTCTGTTTAGGAAAGGCTTTAAGGCTCCGGTTCTCGCCGTTTTTCCCCCTGCTTCATAATAAACTTCACAATTTTTACCTCCTGCTGTTTGCCAAATTCCACGCTGCTTTTATACTTTGAACTAGGTCTTAAGATTCAGGTCACAGGCAGTAGAGGTGAGCTTAATGCAGGTTCAGGAAATATTTAAAACTCTCGGGCAGAGAATCGGTCTGTCGCTGAGCTTAACCGACGAGCAGACCTGCTCGGTGCTCTTTGATGGCGATGAGGTGAGATTTGAGGTACAGGACAGTCAGCTCTTCATCTATGCCGAGGTCGGCTCACTTGCGGGGCGTGAAGATCTGTACATCAGACTGCTTGGCGCCAATCATTTAGGGCAGTGGAGCGGCTTTGGCTCCTTAGGCCTTGATGAGAACAAGGAGCTGCTCACCCTCACGCGCGTGCTGGTTTTGGAGTGCAGCTATGCGGCCTTTGAGCGCGAGCTGACCCTCTTTATCAAGGTGCTGCGCTACTGGAAGACCTTTCTGCAGGAAAATTAGCTATTTTTTGCTTTTGTTTTTATCCTTGCTGAGGACCTTTCTGAAGATCACATGATAGGCGCGCGGAATATTGGAGCCGAACAGATCGCGCTCCTGTATTTCCTGCGGCAGCAGGCTCTGATCTGAATAGATCAGAAGATCGGCATTTAACTGATCCCAGTAATTGCGCAGCATGGACATAAAATAGCTGTCCTCGGCCTCGCGATAGCTGTAGACCTTGAAATAATGCCCGTTGCCGTCATCCTTAAGCCGCGGGTTTAACAGATGGAATTCCACCCACAGAAGATCGCCTTCCTTAAACGGGGTACCCCGCAGCGCACCGGCGCTTACCACCTGCATCCACATGTTCTCATCAAGTCTTGAGATATTCGGATTGCTGTTTAACAGCTTGGTGAATTCCGTGCTGTAGCGGGTGTTGATATCCTCCACCTCAGGCAGCTCGATGCGATCGCCAAGCTCGTGGTCGACCACGATATTATTGCGGGTGTACACGCAGATAAGATTCTTTTCATCATGCTCAATAGGCTGATGCAGATTGCAGTAGGTCGCAGCCGCCGAGAGCGGAGTAAGTCCCTGCGCGTGATCTGATTCATCCGGGGTATACCAGAAGATCTCCCCCGGCAGACATTTGAACGGGGCTCTGGCAAGCTTTGAGATGGAGCAGACCGAAGGCGGATAGGTGAGCTTGGCAGCAAGATTCGTAAGATCCTCAGGCACCGTGACCTCTTCTTCCTCTAGGGCAAGAGCGCCCAGGGAATAAACACCCACCAGGATGAGAGTACATAGTTTTAAAGCATGCATAGCTAAGCTCAGCGTCTTGTTTATCTTAAGATGGCTCTCTCATTGACCGTGTCAGGAGGAGCTCTAGCATTATAGCCTAAGCGTGCTCTGCCTTGTGCAACGCACTTGAGCGGCTCACAAAGTTGGGATCTCTATTGCATTTTTTTCTGCATCTTTTTCCTTGGCACGGCACTTGCAACTAACACCTGTAAACGAGTGACTGTCGACTTTTTGTCAGGTGATTTAAATGGAAGAGCAAAGCGTTCAGGATTTAACTGCCCAGATCGGACTTCTAGGGGATCCCAGAGGTCTTGACAAGCTGCGCGCAGTGGGCAAGGACAAGCATAGTCAGGCCCAGGCTCTGCGCGCTGCGGCTGAGCAGTTTGAAAACATGTTTATGGAGCAGTGGTACAACGCCATGCGTCAGTCCAATGAAAGCCTCTGTCCTGACTCGCCTCTGCACAGCAAATATTCAGGCATGTTTGAGGACATGCTCTCGCAGCAGCATGTGGCAGCCGGCAATCATAAGGGCAAGCTCTCCAAAAGCTCCATTACCTATCTTTTAGCCTCGCAGTTTTCCAAATCCCTAGGCGATGCGGGCAAGGAACTGCTTGAGGAGCTGACCTCAGGCAAGGGCAGCTCAGGTGTGCGTTACGTAGTAGCCGTAAATCCTAAGCCTTATATGTTCAAGGGACAGCCAGGCTATAAACAGACTATAGAAGAGCAGCAGGCAAAGGAGCCTTCAGTCAGTGCGGTACAGCAGATCTTCGCCTCACTGCCGGATCCACAGAGCATGCGTTCCTTTGAGAGCAAGGAAGACTTTGTTAAGAAGATGATGCCTTATGCGCTCAAGGCCGTGGAGGGCCTAGGCTTCAATCCGCTGGTGCTCGTGGCGCAGGCGGCTCTGGAAACCGGCTGGGGACAGCATGTGCCAAAGGGCAACAACTATTATGGTATCAAGGCGGACAGACGCTGGCAGGGGGAGGCTGAAAGCTTAAGCTCGCCTGAATTTGTCGACGGCAAAATGGTCAAGGAAGTGTCAAAGTTCCGTAAGTATAGTGACGTTTTGGCCAGCATGAAGGATTACATCAGCTTCATCAAAGGCAATCAGCGATATGCCAATGCCGTTGATAAAAGCTTCGATCCTGATCATTATTTTGATGAAATTCAAAAGGCTGGGTATGCTACAGATCCGCAGTATGCCGCCAAGCTCAAAAATATTTCAAGGCAGATCGCATTTATGGCACAGAATTAGCATATAGAAATAATATAAAGCAGGCGGCAGTAGTTTGCCGCCATAGAGAACATCAGGTAGGGAAGAGAACATGGATTTACTGCATATCGGCAAATACGGCGTCAAAAATTCAGCCGTGCTGTTGGATACGACCTCGAACAATATTTCGAATGTCGCAACCACCGGCTATACCCGCAGACGCACGAATACCTATACCTCTACCGTAGAGTGGGGCGTCGGTGAAACCGTCACCTCCCGTGTGTACAATGTCTTTGTGCAGCGCCAGATGTATGAGGATTTAGGCGCCGCCAAATATTATGAAAGCTATTTATCCGGTCTCAATGCGGTGGATTCGATGCTGTCTGACACCAATATGTCGATGTCCACCTCCTTTGACAGCTTCTTTAATTCCATCTCTGACTCCGTGCAGACCCCGACTTCCTTAGGCGCACGTGAAGAGGTGCTCTCAGAGCTGAGCATTATGGCCAACCGCTTCAATACCTTAAACAATGCCATGCAGGATGAGGTGGTCGCCGTCAACTCGCAGATTAAAGAGCAGATTGTCAGTGCCAACGAATACTTAAAGGCCAT
>JAILLS010000101.1 GCA_024693025.1 Succinivibrio sp.
TAGTGAACCGAATACGCCTGGCGAAGATAGCGCTGTAGAACCACCTGTTCCCATGCCGAACACAGAAGTGAAATGCAGCTGCGCCGATGGTAGTGCAACGTACGTTTGTGTGAGAGTAGGTCATTGCCAGGCATCTAATACTAAGGAGCGGTAGTTCAGCTGGTTAGAATGCCTGCCTGTCACGCAGGAGGTCACGGGTTCGATCCCCGTCCGTTCCGCCATTATCTTAAAAAGAGCAGTTGAGTTTTCAGCTGCTTTTTTTGTGCTTTACATATTCTCAAATCTTTTCATTCATTGTCAGCAGGTGATAACCTGTTATTGTAAATTCTGGCTGTGATCTCAAGCCCTCTGGTGCTTTAAACTCAGTGCCTACTTAGCTTTTAAGTTGAAGTTTAAGAGCGCTTCTGATGCCTGTATCTTGAGCAATAGCTGCAGATTTTTAAGGCAGATTAGTTTTACAGAATATTCTTTAGGAATAAAGCATGCATGATATCTGGAATCCCTGGCATGGCTGCAGGAAGTGCAGTGAAGGCTGCCAGAACTGCTATATGTATTATCTTGATGCTCTGCATGATAAGGATGGCTCTCAAATCTACCGCACCAAGGCAGGCTTCAGATATCCTCTTGCCAAAGATCGCTCTGGTCAGTACAAGGTTAGGAGCGGAGAAATGCTGCGGGTCTGTATGACCTCAGATTTTTTCCTCAAGGAAGCAGATCAGTGGAGAGAGGATGCCTGGCAGATTATAAGACAGCGTCCGGATGTGAAATTCTTCCTTCTGACCAAACGTCCTGAGCGTGTGGCTCAGAATCTGCCCTGGAACTGGGATGAAGGCTGGGAGAATGTGATGCTCAATGTCAGCTGTGAAAATCAGAGAAGAGCAGATGAGCGTATACCCATCCTGCTTGATCTGCCGTTTAAGCATAAAGGCGTCATGTGCGCTCCCTATCTTGGCAGAGTCAGTCTTAAGGACTATCTGCCTTCAGGAAAGATTGAGCAGGTGCTCTGTGACGGCGAGAATTACGGCGGAGCAAGGCCCTGTCACTATGAATGGGTTACCGCCCTGCGCGCTGAGTGTGTGGCTTATGATGTGACTTTCGTATTCTGCGGAACAGGGCGCAATTTCGTCAAAGATGGCAGAACCTATAGGCTGGAAGGCAGTCTTTCAAGTGAACAGGCCTATAAATCAGGTCAAAGTTATCAGGGTAGGCCTATAGACTTCAAACTTACGGATAAGTGGGGAGCGCCGCTTGCCATGGATAAAATCTACAAACCCTATTTTGGCGTACGCTGTCAAACCTGCGGCATGCGTATGATCTGTAACGGCTGCAGCCGCTGCGGGAAATGCTAAAGGCTGCAGAGCCTGTTTAGGCAGCAAAGTTCATTTTTGGTGATCTTTAGGACTGTGAATGGTTCAAGTTCAGCCTAGGCAGACTTTTGCCTGAGTGAGAGTAAAATCTAGGCCGTTAAAAAAACATAAGCCAGAGCTTGGCGCTCTGGCTTTAGTTTAGGTCGGTTTAGTGAATGGTGATCTGGGTGCTCTTTTCAGCTTTTTTAGCTTTGTTTAAGCTGATATCGAGCTCACCATTGGCAAAGGCAGCATTAATCTCGTTAGGATCAATATCTTCAAAGTAGAAGCTGCGCTTGTAACAGCCGCTGGTACGCTCCCGAATCAGATAGCCCTGCTCGTCCTTTTCTTCCTTCTGGGTATTATGTTCAGCACTGATGCTTAAAGTGCCATCCTGAAAATCAACTTTGATGTCTTCTTTTTTCACACCAGGCATTTCAGCGATAATGCGATATTTATCCCCGCAATCCTTTACATCTACCTTGATATTGTCTGTGGTAGCGGTGAGCGGATCAAACAGTGTCCCAAAATCAGCGATTGGACGGCTGAATAAATCAAAAATAGTTGGGGTGCTGTACTGATTCTGATGATTTTTCTGATATCTTGCTAATGCGTTCATTTTTTTCTCCTTCGCTAGATTTACTAGCTTTCCTCGTTTGTACACCTAAAATAATGGAGCTGAAAAAATGAATTTAAAGGGTGCTGAGATTTTTTTTCAACTTTATAAATCATACCTTTAATTTTAAAAAATCGGCCCCATGTAAATAAAATTTTGACTATTTGAGCAAGCAGTCAGGTCCAGACGTGCGGCACTGCTATAATTTCTTCAGATACTGCGGTAGTTGGAGGGATCAAGATGATAAAGAATATTGTGGTCTTAACCGGAGCGGGTATTTCTGCCGAGTCCGGCATTCCGGTGTTTCGCTCTGAAACTGGACTGTGGGAGCAGGAGCGGGTTGAAGATGTGGCCACCTATGATGGTTTTTTACGGGATAAAGCCAAAGTACATGGCTTTTATAACAAAATGCGCCTGTCTTTAGCAGACAAACAGGCTAATCCTGCACATCTGGCCTTAACCAGGCTGCAGCGGGAGTGGCAGTCCGGCAAGGTCACGATTGTGACGCAGAATATTGATAATCTGCATGAAAAGGCGCAGTCAAAGGATGTGATCCATATGCATGGAGAGCTGATGAGTCTGCGCTGCGAACGCTGTGACTATGCCGGTTTTTTTGATGGTGAGAGCAGTGTGGAGAGTGTCTGTCCAGCCTGCGGTCATAAGGGCTGTATGCGTCCTGATATTGTCTGGTTTGGCGAGACTCCCTATGAAATGGGGGTAATCGAGGAGCACCTGTCTCAATGCAATCTGTTTCTCTCTATCGGTACCTCAGGCGTGGTTTACCCGGCGGCAGGCTTCTGCAGGTTTGCCAAGGCTGTAGGTGCACAATGTGTCGAGTTTAATCTAGAACCGAGTGCAGTGGGGTCAAGCTTTGATTACGGCTTATACGGCAAGGCATCAGAGACCCTGCCTGCCTTTGTGGAGCATCTGCTCAGTACCGGTGAGCTGCTGCGTCCTTAGGCGCTCATGCTTAATAAAACCTGCCTGTCCTGCCCGAAGACAGGCTTAACTCATTAAGCACCCACCACAGGCAGAACTTCAGATGAGCCTGTGGTGAGCCTGTAAATATTCCTGCTCTAATCTTCATTTTTAGCGCGCTTAAGTCTGAGTCACTGCCTGCCTGGCTTAGGATCAGCTCAGGCGTCCTTCAGATTTGCTTAGAGTTTTTTTTCGCAAAAATGTTGTCAAGCTCACATTATTGAAGCGGTTGTGCTAAAATATTTGTTCCTAGTAATTCACCTCTTGTTTTTAAGGTAAAGATATTTATGAATATTATCTCTTCTGCTTATGCCGATGAAGTTGCACCAGCCGCAGCCGGCGGTGATTTCAGCATGATAATGGTTTTAACCGTGTGTATGATCGCGGTTTATTTCTTTGTAATGCGCCCTAACACCAAAAAGCGCAAGGAAATGCAGAAACTGCTGGATAACCTTGCTGTAGGTGATGAAGTGCTGACTAATGGCGGCATTGCGGGCAGAATTTCCAAGCTGCCTGACAACAAGGAGTATGTGCTGATCACCGTCTCTAACGACGTTGTATTGCAGATGAAGCGCAATTATGTAGTAGCGGTACTGCCAAAGGGCACCCTGGAAGCTATTAACATTACTAAAAAATAAGAATTTATTCCAAGTTTTTAAGAACTTGGTCAGGACATAAGAGTCTGCATGACGTGCAGGCGCTTATGTCTGTGTTTTTTGAGCCTGTTTGTAGTGCTCTAGTTACATAAGATGGGATTTCCTGCTATGTTGAATAAATTTCCACTGTGGAAAAATCTGATGGTGTTCTTCATTGTCGCGGTTGGATTTTTCTACGCGCTGCCGAACCTTTACGGAGAAGATCCTGCTTTGCAGATCTCAGGTACCAAGGGACTTGAGGTTGATGCGCAAATGCAAGATAAGATTAAATCCCTGCTGGAAGCTAAGAATCTTACCGGCGATTACACCTTAGAGAATGAGCAGCTTCTCATCAGATTTAATTCAACCGAGCAGCAGCTGCAGGCCCGTGAACTTGTGACTCAGGCTTTAGGCGACAATTACATTGTGGCCTTAAACCTTGCGCCAGCCACCCCAGCCTGGATGCGCTCCCTCGGAATGCATCCTTTAAAGCTTGGTCTTGACCTGCGCGGCGGTGTGCATTTTCTCATGGAAGTCGACATGGACGAGGCCATGAAGAAGATGAGAACCCAGCTGGTCAGTGATTTCAGAACCGAGCTGCGCAACAAGGATCTGCGTCTGTCCGGAGCTAAGGCGGAAGGAGATCATGTGGTAGTCAGCTTCCGCGATGCTGCTACACGTGATGCTGCCATGGAAGCCTTAAAGAAAACCCATCAGGATTTTACCTTCCAGGCTTTTGATCGCGATGATCATTTTGAAATCCTTGCTCAGATGACTCAGCAGAAGCTCTCTGAGGTCAGAACTCAGGCTGTAGATCAGAACATCAATATTATTCGTAACCGTGTCAATGAATTAGGTGTAGCGGAGCCTTTGGTACAAAGACAGGGTGCCGACCGTGTCGTAGTTGAATTGCCAGGTATTCAGGATACAGCAAGAGCTAAAGAGATTTTAGGCGCCACGGCAACCTTGGAGTTCAGACTGGTGGACAGCACTGCCGATGTGTCAGCCGCCGCTCAGGGACATTCTCCTGCGGGTACGGATATTCTGCATGATGCCAAGGGTTATCCGGTAGTGGTCCAGAAGCAGGTGATCCTGACTGGCGATCATATTGTGGATGCCAATTCCAGCACTGATGAAAACGGACGTCCTCAGGTGAATATCAGCCTTGATTCTCAGGGCGGCAGCATCATGTCCAATTTCACCAAGGATAATGTAGGCAAGCCTATGTGCACCAACTTTATCGAGTATAAGGTGATCCCGAACGAGGACCCTAATGCTCCAAAGCCTGGAGATAAAGACTATAAGCCTAAGTTCAAGAAGGTCGAGCAGGTCATCAATGTTGCGACCATTCAGACCCGTTTAGGCTCAAGCTTCAGAATTACCGGTCTTGATTCTGTCAAGGAAGCTCATAATCTGGCGCTGCTCTTAAGAGCAGGTGCTCTGATTGCCCCGATTCAGATTGTCGAAGAGCGCACCATCGGACCGTCCTTAGGTCAGCAGAACATTGATAATGGTCTGGCTGCCATGCTTTATGGTCTGATCTTCCTGGTGATCTTTATGGTGATCTACTATAAGGGCTTTGGTCTGATTGCCGATCTGGCGCTGGTCTTCAACCTCGTGTTATTAGTCGGTGTGATGTCTCTCATCCCTGGCGCCACCATGACGCTGCCGGGTATTGCCGGTATCGTGCTGACTCTGGGTATGGCCGTGGATGCCAATGTGCTGATTTATGAGCGTATCCGTGAGGAGTTAAGAGCAGGACGCGGGGTGCAGCTGGCCATCAATGAAGGTTATGGACGTGCGTTTGTCACCATCGCAGACTCCAATATCACAACTTTTATTACCGCTTTAATTCTCTTTATGGTAGGCACAGGTTCAGTTAAGGGCTTTGCCTTAGTGCTGATGATTGGTCTTGCCAGTTCAGTCTTTACCGCCGTGACCGCTTCACGTGCCGTAGTTAATCTGATCTGGGGCGGACGTAACCTTAAAAACCTGAGTATCTAGGAGAGCGCTTAACATGATGCAGTTTATTAAGGACGGGATGATTATCCCGTTTATGAAGTTTAAGGGCATGGTCGAGATTGGCTGTTTACTGCTGGTGATAGCGAGTATCGCTTCGATGGCGATCAAGGGTCTTAACTGGGGACTAGACTTTACCGGCGGTGTTGTGGTTGAAACTGAATATCCTCAGGAAGTTGATCTTGAGACAGTTAAACAGGCCTATGCTGCTGAAGGCATCGTAGGTACCACTCAGCATTTTGGCACCTCTAAGGATGTGGTCATTAGAGTTGCTCCTAAGGAAGGCCTTGATCAGCAGACCGTTACCACTTTGGTGATGGCAGCCTCAAAAAAGGTTGATCCGAATGTGAAACTCTCAAGGTCCGAATATGTGGGACCTGCAGTGGGTGAAGAATTAGTCCAGAGCGGTATTCTGGCCATTGTGGTTTCTCTGATCGCCATTCTGGCCTATATTGCCTTCCGTTTTGAGTGGCGTATGGCCACCGGCGCGGTGATCTCGCTTGCCTATGACGTGATTGTGGTGATGGGAGTGTTCTCCTTCTGGCAGATTGAATACGATCTGACCGTGCTGGCCTCAGTGCTGACCGTGGTGGGCTATTCTCTCAATGATAAGATCGTGGTGTTTGACCGGATCAGAGAAAATGCCACACGCGTGGCAAGAGCCATGTCGATGCCAAGTTTGTTTGATCTGTCACTGACTCAAACCTTAGCTAGAACTATCATTACATCTGGTACCACCTTAATTACCGTGATCTCACTGATCGTTTTTGGCGGTGAAATGATCTTTGGCTTTGCTCTGGCGTTATTTGTTGGTATTATTTTTGGCACGATTTCTTCGATCTATGTGGCTTCAACCTGGGCTTTAATTCTAGGCATTGAACGCGTGAATCTGATCCCTAAGAAAATCGAGAAGAAAGAAACCGACGGTTTTGAGACAATGGATTAACAGTTTGAAGCGAATAATCTTAAAGGCTCATCACTCAATTTGGTGTTTGAGCCTTATTTTTGCAGGCAGCCTGCTTTCTGCCTGTGCCAATCTGCAGCTGGGAGAGCCTGATCTGACGGGAGCTTTTGCGGTTCCGCCTGAGTATATTCTGCTCCCCAATCCTCCCAGAGCAGCTAAGTCTACCCAGGATCAGGCCATCATTCTCAAGCTCTCTGAGCTGCTGGATACCAAGGCTCATACTGCAAAGGAGCGCTCTGAGCTGTTCTATGAGTTAGGTGTGGTCTATGACAGGCTTGGTCTTGAGGCCACCGCCCGTTCGATGTTTTCAAATGCCATCTCTCAAAAACCTGATTACGCAGCTCCCTATAATTTTGCCGGAATTTATTTTCTGTCTGACGGACGCTATCAGGATGCCTGCGAAGCCTTTAATGCCTCCTTAGAGTTAAATTCCCAGGATCATTATGTAAACTTTAACCGCGGTATTGCCCAGTATTATGCCGGGCGCTATAAGCAGGCCATCTCGGATATGCTGGTGTTTTACGGCAAGCAGCCCGAGGATCCTTATATTCTGCTGTGGCTGTATCTTAGCGAGGCTAAGCTTGCCGGTCAGGATTATGCTGCCAATAATCTTAAAATCCGCTATCAGGGCGTAGGCAAGACCGCTTTAACCGAACAGTGGGGCTTTAATCTCGTCAAGCTGTATTTAGGCACTCTGAGCGAAGACAGGTTTTTTACAGGGACTAAAAGCTATGTGGATAAGCCAGACCTGTTCTGTGAACATTTATGTGAGGGCTATTTTTACCTCGCTAAGCTTAAGGAACTAGCCGGCGCTGAAAAGCTTGCCTATGATTATTTTAAACTGGCCCTGGCCACTCAGCGTTATGGTTTTCTTGAATACCGTTATGCCTCAGCTGAAGCACATAAGCTTGAGCGGAAATATGCCAAAGGCCTGAAGCTGCAGACTGAAAATTTTGAGCAGGATTAAAGCGTTTACAGAGCATTGCTCATGAGTGGAGGGATAAGAGATGCAGGATGACAAGACTTCTGAGCTCGAGCAAGAGGGTGAGCCAATTGATTTTGAGCAGCTGCGTGAGCAGATGCTCGAACAGGATGATGTGCTGGTCACTGCAGAATTCTTCAAAGCGCTTTCTGATCCTACGCGGATCTGTATCGTCAATGCCCTGCAGATCCATGAATGGCTATGTGTGTCAGATTTAGCTGAACTTCTGGGCCTGACCAAATCTGCTTTATCTCATCAGCTGAGCTATCTGCGCTTGAATAAGCTCGTGACCGTCAAACGGGATGGCAAAAGAGCTTTTTATGCGCTTAATGATGATCATGTTAAAAAGGTTTTCGATCTGGCCATCTCGCATATTCGTGAATAAGCTTTAACCAAATGAGGTTTACGTCATGCCAAGCTTAAAACGCCCGGTCTATCTGGACTATGCGGCGGCAACTCCTACCGATCCCCGGGTTATTACCGCCATGCAGCAGTGTCTGAGCATAGAAGGGTGCTTTGCTAATCCTCATGCTAAAGATCATGTTTACGGCTGGGAGGCAGCCGAAGCTGTCGAAACGGCCCGTTCCCAGATAGCAGAGCTGGTGGGAGCCTCGCCCTTGGAAATAATCTTTACCTCAGGGGCAACTGAAAGCAATAACCTCGCTATTTTAGGCTTAGCACGTGCCTTAAGGCAGCGCGGGGATAAACGGCGCAGAGTTATCACCTCCAAGATTGAGCATAAAGCCGTTTTAGAGGCCTGTGAGCTGCTTGAAGAGCAGGGCTACAGCGTAACCTATCTTAAACCTCGTGAGGACGGCATCATCACGCTAGAACAGCTTAAAGAGAGCTTTAGCTCAGAAGTTTTTCTGGTGACTCTGGCTCAGGCCAACAGTGTGCTGGGTTCAGTCAGTGATGTGCATGCTCTTGCTGCATTTACCCATCAGCAGGGGGCCTATTTTCATACGGATACGGCGCAGAGCGCAGGCTATGTCAGAACAGACTTTGCCAACTCGCAGATCTCATTAGCTTCTCTGACCTCTGAGAAGGTCTGTGGTCCTAAAGGCGTGGGTGCTCTGTATATCAAGCGTGCGCATGAGGTACCGCTTGTGGGACTGATTTTCGGGGGCGGACAGGAGAAGGGGCTGCGCGGCGGTACGGTAGCTACCCATCAGGTGGTGGGTATGGGCAAGGCCTTTGAAATTCTGCAGCAGGAAGGCAGGAGCGATGCCTTACGCATGCTCGCTTTGCGCAGGCAGCTCAGGTCTGGGTTAAGCGAGATTGCAGGCGTGCAGTTTAACGGCAGTCTTACGGATCATGTACCCGGGATCCTCTCGGTGAGTTTTGCAGATCTGGAGGGACCAAGGCTGATCACCTCCCTGTCAGATACAGCCTGCTCTACAGGCTCTGCCTGCTCATCAGCAGATCTGAAACCCTCCTATGTGCTAAAGGCCATCGGTCTTAGTGATGCTCTGGCACGGGCCTCCTTGCGTCTGTCCTTAGGCAGATTTACCACCGAGGATGAGATTACCCGGGCCGTCACAGATATTCAACAAACAGTTGCCAGACTGCGGGCGGACAAGATACGCAGCTAGGAAGTGCTTATGTCAAAATTTAATATCACTAATCAGCCTCTGGACGGACAGGTTTTAAGGCTTAATCTTACTTTAGATCACGCTCCTGAAGGCTTCCGTGAGGACTGTAAATACTGGCCTGATGCGCAGGGCGGCTACAGTCTCAGACTCAGTAGGCTTGAAGCTCTGCAGTTTGCCAAGGCTGGCAGACAGGCTGCAGCTTTGGGCGCAGCCAGGTACAAGCTTGACAGTAAGGTTAAGCTTGAGCCTCTGTGGGTCTATCATTTCGCACAGTCTCTCTATGACGGAGTGCATGACTATCAGCTTGAAGTGCCTTTAACTGACGAGGAACTTGGCAAAGTGAATTTGATCTGCGAGCTGATGTTTATCTTTAGGGCTCTGGCTAACACGGACTCTAAGACCTCAACCCCGGTTTCACTCTGCAAGGCGCTCTCTGAGATCTTTACAGCCAGTGCCCAGAAGGCTGCCGGGTGTCACAAGGTGCAGCTGATTACTCGTGACAGCAGTGACTATGCTGATTGTGTAGGCATCAGGGCAGTGAGTGCAGGCAGTGCCAATTCCGGCTGTCTCGGAGTTTTTGACTATGCCGAGAACGAGCAGGCGCTTCTCACTGCTCCTGAGATCGTGCTGGTGGGCAAGGGGATTACCTTTGACAGCGGCGGCTATGATTTAAAGCCTCCTAAATTTATGGATACCATGCGCACCGATAAGACTGGTGCGGTTAACCTGATGGGAGCATTGTGTCTGGCCATCGTCCTGGGCTTAAAGCGCCATGTGAAACTCTATCTGTGCTGTGCAGAGAATCTGGTGTCAGCTAACTCCATGCTGCCAGGTGATGTGATTACCTATCCTAACGGCATCAGTGTCGAGATCACCAATACCGATGCCGAAGGAAGGCTGGTGCTGGCTGACGGACTTATCAGAGCAAGTCTGGATAAGCCTCAGCTGCTGGTGGATGCGGCGACATTGACGGGAGCAGCCAAGACCGCGCTGGGACGTGATATGTGCGCGCTGTTCACCCGTGATAATCAGCGTCCTGAGAAGCTGAGTGCCTGTTTTGCCTCAAGCGGCGAACGCTGCTGGCAGCTGCCTTTTGTGGGGGATGCTGAATACTATCTGCCATCTTCAAGAGCAACCCTAGCAAACTCAGGTACCGGAGAAGGCCCAGGTGCCAGCACGGCGGCAGCCTTCTTAGATAAGTTTGTTGCACAGGAGCTTGACTGGGTGCATATCGATCTGAGTTCTGCCTATCTGCCTAAGGCATCCCAGACTTTGGCGGCAGGTCCTACCGGGGCACTCATCCTGCCTCTGGCCAAATGGCTGTGTGAGGCAACGACTCTGTAGGAACTTTGCAGGCTTTGCCGTCTGAGGCGGCAAAGCTTGCCGTTTTTACGTTAAGGCAGCGGCGGCAAAATTAAATTTTACTGCTGGATTTTTTAAATAACACTCTGATTTAAAATAAATTTATCTGAACCTTAAATCTTGGCACATAACTTGTATTAAAGATTATATAAAGATGCAGCGGCAAAGTTTGCCAGAATTTAATGAGGAGGTGTTCAATGAGCACTGACAGTTTTGATTACAGTACTATAGGTAAGACTTCATCCTATATTGCCAAGCAGCAGGCTGAAGCAGAAGCGGCTAAATCAAAATCCTTAGATCAGGAAGATTTCTTAAAACTGCTGACCACCCAGCTGACCAATCAGGATCCGTCCGAGCCTGTGGACAATAATCAGATGGTCACCACCATGGCTCAGCTTTCCGTAGTGGATAATTTAAATACCATTACCTCCGGTATGAATGAGATCAATGATTCAATCACCTCAAGTACTGCTCTGACAGCTTCAAGCCTGGTGGGCAGATCGGTGCTGGTTGATTCGCAGCAGGCTTTCTTTGACGGTTCAAATCAGGTCACTGCCAAGATTGATGCCGGTGACGGTACCAGCAATATCTCCATTGATATTCTGGATAGTCATGGCACTCTGGTAGGCTCTTACTCAGCCAATGCCGGCAGCGGCAGCATGGACTTTACCTGGGATGGACAGGACTCTGAAGGCAACGCCTATCCTGCCGGCATGTATACCATCCAAGCTTCAGGAACTCAGAACGGCAACAGCGTCAGTCTGCCGGTCTCCACCTATGCTACAGTGTCATCTGTAACCTTAGGCAATACCTTAGGTGAGACCACACTGTCCCTCATCGGTCAGGACGATGTGACCTTGAATCGAGTCAAAGAGTTCTCCTTATAACCTCCACGCAACAGCGTCAAAAGACTGGCTCAGGCCAGTCTTTTGTTTTTATAACTAACTTAAATAACAGTAAAAAATTATCATGGCATAGAGATTGCAATAGCTATTTTAAACGTGAACTTATGCAGTTCTAGGAGTAAATAGTATGGATAAATTGCTGTGGATTGCCATGTCAGGTGCTAAGGAGAACTTCAATTCTCTGGGGGTGCGCTCGAATAATTTGGCCAATGCCAATACTACCGGGTTTAAAGCTGATTATGAGCAGGCCCGAGCCATGTCGGTATTCAATAATGCCTATCCTACCCGTGCCTTTTCCATGGCTGAGCGTCCTGGCTATAACATGGAAGGCGGCTCAGTGATTACCACGGATAATCCCTTAGACTGCATGATTCAGGGCGAGGGTTTTTTTGCGGTACGTGATTCAGCAGGCAATGAAGCCTATACCCGCAACGGTGCCTTTAAGATTGACGAGGAAGGCAGGCTTAAGACCGTCAATGGTCTGACAGTGCTGGATGCAGACGGCACGGAAATTATCCTGCCTCCAATGCTTGAGGCGGTGAAGATCAGTCCTGACGGAGTCATTTCAGGGCGGCCTCAGGGAGCCGCGGCCAACGTGGTTGAAGTCTATCAGCGGGTGAAGATGACCAAGGTTGACAGTTATGCTGCCTTAGAGAAAGGTCATGACGGCCTGTTTCGTCTAATAAATGGCACAGAACTTGCAACTGATGATAATGTCCGTCTAAGAAATGGCATGGTCGAGGCCTCCAACGTCAATCCAGTCGAAGAGCTCACCAGTCTGATTCGCCTGCAGCGTCAGTTTGATACTCAGATGAAGATGATCAAGACCGCCGACGAGATGGATCAGGCCCAGACCCGTTTAATGTCATATGAATAATTAAAGGAGATAACGAGATGATTCCTGCACTATGGATTAGTAAAACCGGCCTTGATGCGCAACAGACGAATATCTCTGTTACCTCAAATAACCTGGCTAACGCCAGTACCATCGGCTATAAGAAGAGCAGAGCAGTGTTTGAGGATCTGCTCTATCAGAAGGTCAATCAGCCAGGCGGTCGTGGTTCAGCTGACTCTTTCCTGCCGGAAGGTTTGATGCGCGGTGCCGGTACCAAGGTAGTTGCCACTCAGAAGCTCTTTGATCAGGGTGAAGTTCAGACCACAGATAACAGCTTTGATCTGATGATTCAGGGCAGAGGCTTTTTTGAGATTGAGCTGCCGGATGGTACCACTGCCTATACCCGTAATGGTGAGTTTACCAAGAACGAGGAAGGTACCATTGTGAATCCTGATGGCTTCCCGCTGCTGCCTCAGATGCAGGTGCCGGAAAATGCCACCTCCATTACGGTAGGCCGTGACGGCCAGGTTTCGGTGCAGATTGCCAACCAGGCACAGATGCAGGATTTAGGTCAGATTACCGTCACCGATTTTATCAACCCGTCAGGTCTTGAGCCGATCGGCGACAACCTGTTTATTGAAACAGCAGCCTCAGGTGCTCCTCAGCAGGGTATCGGAGGTCAGGACGGCATGGGTACCATCAGACAGGCTATGCTTGAAACTTCCAATGTGAAGGTTACTGAGGAACTGGTCAACCTCATTCAGGCGCAGCGTGTCTATGAGATGAACTCTAAGGTCTTAACTACAGTCGACACCATGATGGGGTCCTTAATCCAGGCTGTACGTTAAATATAAATAATTAACTTAGGAGAGAAAAATGAAAAAAACTAGCTTAGCAGTCATCTTAGCTCAGGTTCTTATCCTGCAGGGTTGTGCTTTAGACGCTTTTGATCCGAAGCCTGATGATCCAGCCTATGCTCCGGCTCTGCCTGAGGATGAATATACCTATGCCGTACCAGATGGGGGTATTTATAATCCCTATACTTCCAATACCGGTTTATATACCGATACCAGAGCACATCGCGTTGGTGATATCATATCAGTAGAGTTAGAGGAATCTACCTCGGCAAGCAAGAAGGCGGCCACCGATCTTTCCCGCGATAGTAGCAATAATATAGGTTCAGTTTCCGTTGGCGGCAGAAAGATCACGGGTAAAGGCTATGATACTTCCTTCCAGAGTTCTAACAGCTCAAAATATACCGGCGATTCGGCAGCCTCACAGAGTAACTCTTTAAAGGGGCAGATTTCCGTCAGTGTGGTGAAGGTTTTAGCCAATGGCACTCTGGAAGTCAGAGGTGAGAAGTGGCTGATGCTCAACAACGGCAATGAATATGTGCGTGTAACCGGTTTAGTGAGACCTGAGGATATCAGCTCAGATAATACGATTTCCTCACAGCGTATTGCCAATGCCCGCATTCAGTATGGCGGTACCGGAGACTTTGCCAGCACTCAGGAACGCGGCTGGCTCTCTAAGTTCTTCAATAGCGTCTTTAATATCTTCTTCTAAAGGAGGAGTGTATGAAAGGTTTCAAGGTTTTGTCTCTTACCTGTATGCTGTGTGCCACGCTCTTTATGAGCACGGCACAGGCCACCCGCCTCAAAGATATGGCCACCGTTTCAGGCGTGCGCAGTAACCAGCTGATTGGCTATGGTTTGGTGGTAGGTCTGTCAGGCACAGGTGATAAGAGTAATGACTTTTCCGATCAGAGCTTCCGCTCGATGCTCAATAAGTTTGGCATCAGACTGCCGGAGGATGCGAGCCTGAAGATTAAAGACGTGGCTCCGGTCGTGGTCCATGCCACCCTGCCTCCCTTTGCCAAGCGCGGGCAGACCATCGATGTGACAGTGTCAGCCATCGGTGAGGCAAAATCACTGCGCGGCGGCAACCTGATGCAGACTATGCTGCAGGGTATTGACGGTAAGGTCTACGCCATTGCCCAGGGTTCTCTGGTGGTCAGTGGCCTGGGTGTAGAGGGTGCTGACGGTTCTAAGGTTACCGTCAATACTCCGACAGTGGGCAGAATTGCCAATGGTGCTATCGTAGAGCGCGAGGTGCCGAATAATTTTAATAATTCAGATTCCATTGTCTTTAACTTAAATCGTCCGGATTTTACCTCGGCCAAGAATGTGGCAGATGCCATCAACGGACTCTATGGGGAAGGCTCAGCTTTAGCTGAGGATGCCAGCTCGGTAAGAGTCAGTGCCCCGCGTAATCCTGCCCGTCGTGTGGAGTTTATGTCAACTCTTGAGAATCTCGATATCAAACAGGGTGTGGAAAATGCCAAGATTGTGGTTAACTCAAGAACCGGCACGATTGTGATTGGCAGCAATGTTAAATTAAAGCCGGTGGCTGTAACCCATGGCGGACTTACCGTGACTGTAAATGAGAATCAGCGCGTCTCCCAGCCAAACAGCTTCTCTCAGGGCCAGACCGTGGTCACTCCGAATTCGAACATCACCATTCAGGAGAAGAAAGGCAAAATGTTCAAATTCGATACAGGTGCCACTCTGGATGATTTAGTCAGAGCTGTTAATGGCATTGGTCTTGCCCCAGGCGATCTGATGTCAGTACTGGAGGCTCTGGATCAGGCTGGCGCCATTGACGGAACCTTAGAGATTATCTAAGTAAAATCTTAAAAATTGAAGGGCGACCTGAGGTCGCCCTTTTAGATCTGCAGAGCTCTGCAGACAATTTCGGTCCAGATCAGAGC
>JAILLS010000103.1 GCA_024693025.1 Succinivibrio sp.
CCTGGGATCATTTCTATTCAGATGTCTCCTTCAAGGCAGCCCTGAAGGTGCTCTCAGAGCTTGGGATCAGCAAGCTTAATGACGTGGGCGGCAATACCGGCAAATTCGCCATCAGATGCTGTGAAACCCTGCCTGACATCAAGGTCAGTATCTTTGATTTAAAAGAACAGATTGCCCTTGCCAAAGAGAATATTGCAAGGCATCAGCTGACTGAGCGCATCGATTTTGTGCCCTGCAATCTGCTGTCTTACGATCCTCTGCCCAAATCCGATGCGGATCTGTGGTGGATGAGTCAGTTCCTGGACTGCTTCTCAGAAGAGCAGATCTGCTCTATCCTTGAGAAAATTAAACAGGCGATGCGGCCTGAGGCTAAAATCGCCATTTTAGAACCGTTCTGGGATCGTCAGCACTTTGAGGCTGCCAGCTACAGTCTGAATGCCGGCTCCCTCTACTTTACAGCTGTAGCCAACGGCAACAGCCGCTTCTATGGCTATGAGAATTTCTGCACCCTCCTGCAGAAGTCAGGCTTTAAGGTCGATAAAACCTATGACAAGTTAGGTGTATCCCATACTCTGTTAATTTGTTCAGCATTATGAAATTTAGCTTCGATATAAAAGAATTGAGTGGACGGGTAGCAGGAGTTGCCGATGAGAAGGCGTTTATAGACTGGCTCTCAGGCACGCTTACTGTGCCAGCTGAGGCAAAACCCTGCAAGACCAAATTTCTGCCGATGATGACTGCAAGACGCATGTGCATCGGCAGCCGCTTTGCCGCGGATGTGGCCCTTGAGCTTATCAGAAGCAGTCCCGTGCAGGCTGCCGTCTTTGCCAGCCGTCACGGTGAGCTTGAGCGCAACTTCAGTATCCAGTCGGCCATCGCTGAGGATGGCGATGTGTCACCGACCGACTTTGCCATGTCGGTACACAATGCAGCGGCAGGCAGCTTCTCCATCGTAGGCAAGCAGCAGATCCCGATAAGCTCGGTAAGCGCAGGCAGAGCCACCTTTCCGCAGGCCCTAGGCAGTGCGGTAAGCCTGCTTAAACGCTATGAACAGGTGCTGTTGGTGGATTTTGACAGCTATATTCCGGACTTTTTCAGACAGGGCATGCATGAGAGCATGCCTGACCTTCCTTATGCGGTGGGGCTGGTCTTAACCCGTGGCAGTACGGTCAGCTGTGAAAGCCGGGCATCAGAAGCTGAGGCAGCTCCTGCAGAGCTGCCCTGCTCTCTTGCTCTCTGTAAAGCTCTCTATAGCGGGAGCTCCTATAGCTTTGAGGATGGGGATAATCTCTGGCAGTTTAGCTATACACAGCTTAGAGCAGAGGATCAGTGAAATGTACAGATTCTGGCAGCAATGTCTGACTGCCTTTTATTTCACGCTCTTTGGCATCTGTGCGCTTCTGCTCTCCTGGCTGTGGCTGCCCCTGCTTGCCTTGGTCTATAAGGGGCGGAACCGTACCCTGGCTGCCCGCAAAAGCATCTATTACGGCTTTAAGCTCTTCTGGTGGCTTGCCCACCACATCGGTTTCATGCATACGCATTTAGAGGGACAGGACAAGCTTGGCAGCCATCAGGGCATGCTGGTCATAGCCAATCACCCTACCTATCTTGACTATGTCCTCATCGCCTCCTGCTACCCCTACCTTGACTGTCTCATCAAGGAGCAGATCCTGCATAAACCCACGTTAAAATTTCTAGCAAAAGCTGCTGACTACCTGGTCAACAGTGAAGGCGGAGAGCTGCTTGAGGAGAGCCTCTCCAGGCTTAAAAACGGCGAGAACATCCTCATGTTCCCGGAAGGCACCAGGACACCAGCAAGCGGAGAGCTTAAATTCAAGCACGGCTTTGCTAGCATTGCGCTGCGCGCAGGCTGTCCCATCTGTCTTATCACAGTCCGCTGCTCTGTCCCCTTTTTAGCTAAATCGCTCAAATGGTATAATGTGACAGGTAAGAGAATTCTCTTTACGGTCAAGGTGGAAAAAATCCTTTTGCCGGAGGAAATCTCTCAGTTGGTCTTGCCTGCTCATTCAGCCTATCAGCAGGCGCGATCCCTGACTAAACAACTAGAACAGTATTTTCAACAGAAACTTTAAATATTATGGATAAAGAAGCTTTATACACTCAGATCAAACAGCTCATCATCGATGCCCTCAATCTTGAAGATTTCACCGTCGATGATATTGACACTGAAGCTCCGCTCTTTGTGGAAGGTCTCGGCCTGGATTCAATCGATGCTCTGGAGCTGGGACTTGCCGTCAAAAACAAGTTCAACGTCAATCTTGAAGCGGATAACGACGAGATGAAGCAGCATTTCTACTCGGTTAAGACCATTGCTGACTTTATTGAAGCCAAAACTCAAGCCTAACTGAGAGGAACCCAGCATGGAAGCAATGACAAAAGAACAGATTTTTACTGAAATTAAGGCCATTCTCATTAAGCTGTTTGAGCTTGAAGAGGACAAGATCTCTCCTGAAGCCACCCTGTTTGAGGATTTGGAGCTTGACAGCATCGATGCCGTGGACGTCATCGTCATGCTGCAGAAGAAAACCGGCAAGAAGATTGCGCCTGAGACCTTTAAGTCCGTCAAGACCGTGCAGGATGTGGTGGATGCCATCTATAATCTGCTGCATGAGGGCGCCTAAAGCTTAAATCATGCGCTTTTTACATCTGGCTATCAAGGCCTTCACCTTTCTGTTTGCGCCTGTGCTCTGGCTTGGATATCACTATGATCAGCTCAGCTGGGTGCTGCCGGGTCTGATGCTGCTCTTTATTCTGGCGCAGTGGCTGCAGGTCAAGCTTAAGCGTCAGCAGCCAGGTCTGTCAGGCGGGCTGATGGCGCTGCTCTTCGGGCTCGGCGCCCTGCTGTGCGCGCTCTCGGCTGCCTTTAAATCCTTAAATCTTATCATGTACTATCCGGTGGCGGTCAATCTGGTCTTTCTTCTGACCTTCGCCATCTCGCTGCGCGGCGGCTCCTCCCTGGTGGAGGGCATTGCCAGACGCGCCGGCACGGAGATCACACCTGAGATAAGAAGCTATACCCGCAAGGTCACCCAGGCCTGGTGCTGTTTCTTTATAGTCAATGGCAGCATTGCTCTTTTTACGGCGCTCAAAGGCGATCTTGATCTGTGGACGCTCTGGAACGGCTGTCTGTCCTATATCTGCATTGGACTTATGGCGGCAGGAGAATATCTAATCAGAAGGAAACTGCAGCGAGGTGCGCAATGATGCAGGGCAGGACGGTGCATGAAGTATTGACGGCACCTACGCACACCACTCAAATTCTTTATGTGCAAAAGCACGCAAGCAGGACACTCTATGATCTTAAACGCTGCACGGCAGCGCTTATCGGAGTGCTTAAGGCCAAGCCTTATCAGAGCTATGCCTTATGCCTTGATGACACCTTCAACTTTACCTGTGCGCTTCTTGCCTGTATCTATGCTAAAAAAACCCCGGTGCTGCCAGGCCACAAGGTCTTAAATCTGCTCAGAGCCGAGCTTAGTGAGCAGCAGCGCTTTGACTGCCTTATGACTGAAGAGGAGTTCCCTGAATTTGAAGGCGTGCCTGCCTGCAATATCAGCACTCTGAGAGAGTGCACGCTGACAGAAGCAGAACTAGAGGCTCTGTTTGCCAGCGCGCCTGCTCCTGACAGCCCCATTATTCTCTATACCTCAGGCTCCACCGGAGAGAGCAAGCGCATTCTAAAACCGCTCTACTGCATGGAGCGCGAGGCGGTGCTGCTCTATGAGCATTTTAAAAGCAGGCTTGACGCAGAGCTTAGAGTGGCAGGGACAGTCTACCCCTGGCATATGTACGGGCTGACCTTCAGAATTTTCTTCCCGCTGCTCTCAGGAGTTGCGCAGGAGTGCGGACTCATTCATTTCAGCGAGGAGCTGTGTGCAAGGGCGGAGGAGCTGATGCTGATTACCTCCCCGGCCTTTGTCTCCCGTCTTGATTATACGTTAAAAGCCCCTAACATCAGGCTCACCACCTCAGCAGGCGGCAAGCTGAACAGCGAGTCGGCAGCGCGCTATGCAGTCTGGTCAGGCTGTGCCTTTGATGAAATCTATGGCTCGACTGAAACCGGGGTGATGGCCACCAGACTGTATCGGGGCGCAGATCTTGTCTGGCAGCCCTTCCCGGGCGTATCCTTTGAGCCTCAGGATGATTATGTCTATCTGCACTCGCCGCTTATTCCCGAGGAGAGCTTCAGACTTGATGATCTGCTCTCCTTTGATGAGCAGGGGCACTTTACCATTCTAGGCCGCCGCGATCGCACCGTGAAAATTGAAGAGCAGCGCGTCTCCCTGACGGAGCTTGAAGCCAGATTCTGCAGCCTGCCGGATATTTTAGAATGTGCCGTGGTGGTTTTAACTGAGGCAGAAAAGACCTATTTAGGGGCAGTGCTCAGAGTCAGTGACAGCACCCTGGACAGAATCAATAGGGATGGCCTTGTGGCCTTTAAAAAAGGTCTGCGTAAGGCCCTCTTAAACTCGGTAGAAGGCACCGTAATTCCCAAGAAGATGCGCATTGTGACCAGGATGCCGAGCAATCATATGGGTAAACGCCCTGTCGCCAAACTTAAAGAGTTATTCAATCATGCAGATGCCAGATAATCTTGTCATACTTGAGCAGAGCGCCTCAGGCTTTGAGGTCAGCTTTAAGATCCCTGAGAATTTGCTGTATCTTCAGGGACACTTTCCTATAAAACAGCTGCTGCCCGGGGTCGTGCAGGTTGGCTGGGTCTATGAGCTGACCCGCAGACTTCTAAAGCCGAGGCTGCAGCTTGCCTCCATCTCACAGCTTAAATTCAGCGCGCCCATCATGCCTAACGATGAGGTGTATCTGAAGGTGAAACTTCATGATGCCTCTTTGAAGCTGGATTTTAGCTATGAGCTTAAGCTTAATGAGCATCAGCTGCTGTCAAGCAAGGGACGGCTGACCTATGTGGAGGAGGCATGAATTCTTACTGCATAGCAATTCCCTGCTATCGGCATGGTAAAGCCCTGGGTGCCGTACTAACAAGGCTTGAGACCTATGCTCTGCCTGTAGTGGTAGTCGATGACGGCAATGAGCCAGCCGAGGCTGCGCTGATTGAGAAGGCCTGCGCCGCCTGCCAGAGGGTGACCCTGCTTAAAAATCCAAAGAATCTCGGTAAGGGCGGGGCTTTAATCACGGCATTAAAATATGCCGCCACGCAGAACTTTTCCCATGTCATTCAGCTTGATGCCGACGGACAGCACTGCCTTGAGGATCTGCCCAGACTCATGGCTCTCTCTGAACAAGAGCCCAGTCATCTGATCTCGGCCTGTCCAATCTATGATGACAGCGTACCCAAGGCCCGCCTCTATGGACGCTATGCCACC
>JAILLS010000112.1 GCA_024693025.1 Succinivibrio sp.
CATCAAGCATATTGCGCGTGAGTGCAATGTCCCGGTGGTGCCGGTTCCTCCTCTGGCCCGCTCACTCTATTACACCACCGAGCTTGACTCCCAGATCCCGCGCGGTCTGTTTAAGGCCGTAGCTCAGGTGCTGGCCTGGGTGCTGGGCATGAAGGCCTTCAAGGAAGGCAAGTCGCAGGTCAGACCTAACGCTCTTGATCCTAATCCGTCAATTCCTGACGAGCTGCGCTTTTAAAGAGGTTCTGGATGAACAGCCAGGCGATATGGTCAACAAAAAGTATTAAAAGCATTTTTCTTATGCCAAGGCTCAAGGTAAGTTAAATTTGCAAGCCTGCTCTGTTATCTCTAAAAGGTAAGGAGTAGGCTTAATTTATTGAATCTTTATAATAAATCTTAAACTCAGATGCTCTTGACTCAAGCTTTAGCTAACCTTGTTCTTCAAGTTTACATGCCTTCTTTACGCACCAGCGCAGAGCCTGACTTCAGGCGGCAGCCCGTTTAGTTATCTTATTGTTATTAAGAAAAATCAGTTTCAACAGTGTGACTGAGGTTTCGAAAATAAAATTCTGTTATTAAATATTTTTTTAGGCCTATCATGCTCTAAACCTAGTGTGGAGCGGACTTTTTGCATATAAGCTGGCCCTCAGAGTTGGTTCACAACTTGTTTTGAATATTGTACAATGAAACATCTTTGTAACTCTAGGATTTAAAGATCTATGGAAACCAAAAAAACAAAGGCTGCCAGTGCAGCTAAAACCAGTGCTGCTAAGAGCAAAACAGCAGCTGAAAAGAAGCCTGCAGCTGAGAAGAAAGCTGCAGCCAAGAGCGCTTCTGCGCCAGTGATCCCTGCCTCAGCCAATAAGGCAGCCGTAGCAGAGATTAAAGAGAGTATTCTGCATCATCTGCGCTCCACGATCGGTACTTCTCCGCAGAAAGCCAGCAAGCTTGCCTGGTGGCAGGCTCTGGTGGCGAGCATCAATGAAAAGATTTTCGAGCGTCTGACTGAAACTCAGCACACTCATGCCCTCAAGGATACCCGTGCGGTGCACTATCTCTCCGCAGAATTCCTGATGGGACGTCTGACCATCAACAACCTCTGCAACCTCGAGCTGTTCCATATTGCCAAGACTGCCATGGCTGAGCTTGGCATGGATATCTCAGAGGTCTGCGAGGAAGAGCCTGACATGGCCCTGGGCAACGGCGGTTTAGGTCGTCTGGCTGCCTGCTATCTTGATTCTCTGGCCACCCTGAACTATCCATGTGTCGGCTATGGTCTGCACTATGAGAACGGTCTGTTCAGACAGGAAATCCGCGGCGGCCATCAGGTGGAGCGTCCTGATTCCTGGCGTGAGTACGGCTGCCCATGGGAAGTCTGCCGTCCTGAGTCCATTCAGAACATCCCGATTGGCGGTTATGTCGAAACTCAGGTAGCACCAGATGGTACCGAGAACAAGGTCTGGCACCCTGAAAGCGTGATTAAAGGTGTGCCTTGGGATATTCCGGTGGTAGGTTTCCGTGAATCCTCCGTCGCCATTCTGCGTCTGTGGGAATCCCGTGCCAACGAGTCCTTCAACTGGGACGTGTTCAATGCCGGCGGTTACGTGGATGCTCAGACTGAAAAGGCTCAGGCTGAAACCATCTCCAAGGTGCTCTATCCGAATGATTCCACCGAAGCTGGCAAGATCCTGCGTCTGACTCAGCAGTATTTCTTCTCAGCCTGCTCGCTGCGTGATATTTTAAGACGTTATAACCGTTCACATCATCACGACTATACCGAGTTCTCCTCCAAGATTGCCATTCAGCTCAACGATACGCATCCTGCTATCGCCGTACCTGAGATGATGCGTCTGTTAGTCGATGAAGAGGGCATTGAATGGAATGCCGCCTGGAACATCGTGACCACCACCTTCAACTATACTAACCACACTCTGTTGCCTGAAGCTTTGGAGAAGTGGCCGGTCTATATCTTCGAGAAGATTCTGCCGCGTCACCTTGAGATCATCTATGAGATCAACTATCGCTTCTTAAACGGCCCGGTAGAGAAGAAGTGGCCTGGCAATGATGCCATCAAGTCCAAGCTCTCCATTATCGAAGAGGGCCCGGTGAGAATGGTGCGCATGGCCAACCTCTCCGTGATCGCTTCCAACCGCGTCAACGGTGTGGCCGAGATCCACTCCAAGCTCGTCCGTGAGCAGCTCTTCCCTGAGTACAGCGAACTGTGGCCTGAGAAGTTCTGCAACGTGACCAACGGTGTGACTCCACGCCGCTGGGTGCTGGCCTGCAACCCTGGTCTGTCCTCGCTGCTGCTGGAAACCTGCGGTACTGAATGGCCGCTGCACCTAGAGCTGACTCAGAAGATGAAGAAGTTTGCTGATGACAAGGAATTCGGCAAGCGCTTCATGCAGGTCAAGCTGCACAATAAGGAACGGCTCGCCGAAGAGATCAAGAAGCTCGTCAATGTCGAGGTTGATCCGCATGCTCTGTTTGACGTACAGGTCAAGCGTCTGCATGAGTACAAGCGTCAGCATCTGAATCTGCTGTACATCATGTCGCTCTATCGCAGACTGCTGGCTAACCCAAGCCAGAATGTAGTGCCTCAGGTCTTTATCTTCGGTGCCAAGGCTGCTCCTGCCTATACTCTGGCCAAGGATATCATCTATGCCATCAACATGGTCGGCAGCCGCATCAACAACGATCATCGCATCAAGGGCCTGCTCAAGGTCGTCTTCCTGCCTAACTACCGCGTAAGCCTGGCTGAGAAGATCATCCCTGCAGCTGACATCTCCGAGCAGATCTCCACCGCAGGCTATGAGGCCTCCGGTACTTCCAACATGAAGTTCTCCATGAACGGTGCTCTCACCTTAGGTACCATGGACGGTGCCAACATCGAGATCGTCCAGGAAGCCGGACGTGAGAATAACTTCATCTTCGGTCTGTCCGTGGAAGAAGTGCAGAGACTCAAGTCTCAGGGCTACAATCCATATGATTACTACAACCGTAATCCGGAGATCAAGGCTGTCTTAGACTGGCTGGATACTGATTACTTCACTCCAGGTCAGCCTGGTGCGCTCTCTTCAATCAAGCGCTCCCTGCTGGACGGCGGAGATCCGTTCCTAGTTCTCGCTGACTTTGCCTCCTACAGTGAAGCTCACCACCGTGTGGAGAGACTGTATGCTGATCCTGAAGCCTGGGCAAAGGCTGCGATCATCAACGCCTCCACCATGGGTAAGTTCAGCTCTGATCGTTCTATCAATGATTACGTGGATAATATCTGGGGTCTTAAGAGCTATCAGATTAACACCGAGTCAGATGACGATTTAGCTTAAATCTCTCGCCTAATGCCTGACTCTCTCCCAAGGTCAGGCAGCAGCGAAAAAAGAGGGCCTCTCAGCCTGGCTGAGGGGCCCTTCTGTTTGCCTGAAGCACGCAGACTGCCGCAGCTTTGACGAGCAGAGTTTGACCTAGCACAGACCGGACGTTTCAGGTGCTGACGCACAGCTAGGGCAGGCTTTCTCAAAAGAAAAGGGCCAGCTTTGCTGACCCTTAACCCTGTGCAGAGCGGCTGTCTAGCTCTGCTCTTTAATCTTGTTGACAATCTTGGTGGTGGAGAAGCCGTCGACAAAGGGCAGCACAATCACCTCACCGCCGTTCTGCAGCACCTCGCGATGCCCGGCAATCTCTTCGACCTTGTAATCTCCGCCTTTGACCAGCACATCAGGCAGGACCCGGGAGATCAGTCTCTGCGGGGTATCCTCGTCAAACGGCACCACATAATCAACGCAGTCTAAGGCCGCCAGCACTTCCATGCGGGCCTCGCAGGGCACAATCGGACGGGTAGGGCCCTTGAGGGCGCTGACGGAGCGGTCGGTATTGACTGCCACAATCAGACGGTCGCCAAGCTGTCTTGCCCGCTTGAGATAGTTGATATGCCCCTTGTGCAGAATATCAAAGCAGCCGTTGGTCATGACGATGCGCTTGCCCTCATGCTTGAGGCGGTTGACCTCGGCATAAAGCTGCATCTCATCTACGACGCCCGGGGAGAGCTGGGTGCTCTCACCCAGGATATCCTGTTTAAGTTCTGCCTGACTGACGGTTGAGGTACCCAGTTTGCCGACCACAATACCGGCGGCGCGGTTGGCAAGCTCACAGGCACTGACGAGGTCGACTCCGCAGGCAAGGCTTGCAGCCAGGGTGGCAATCACGGTATCGCCGGCGCCGGTCACATCATAAACCTCGCGCGCACGGGTAGGCAGATGTACGGCACTAACCCCCGGGCGCAGGAGGCTCATGCCATCTTCAGAGCGGGTGATGAGCAGATATTTAAGGTCAAACTTCTCGATAAGCTCAAGTCCTTTCTGTTCAAGTTCGGCATTGTTATGCACGGGACCTACCACCGCCTGAAATTCGCTCATATTCGGGGTGAGCAGGGTGGCGCCGCGATAGCGCTCAAAGTCGGTGCCCTTAGGGTCGATGAGGATCGGTACGCCTAAGGTATTGGCAGCTTTAATCATCTCCTGCACAAAGCTTAAGGTACCCTTGCCATAGTCAGAGCAGATCACCACGTTGCTCTGCTCGAGCACGGCCTGATAATCCTGCAACAGACTGTCCTTGTCGATATCGACAAACGCATCCTCAAAGTCAAGGCGCAGCAGCTGCTGATTGCGGGCCATGACGCGCAGTTTGGTGATGGTCGGGTGATTGCCTGAGATAATAAAATTAGGCACAATCAGGCGATCCCGCAGAATCTTTTCGAGCTTGACCGCCGCCTCATCGGCTCCCACGATGCCCACCAGTTCACAGGGCGCACCTAAAGCGGCAATATTGATAGCCACGTTGGCAGCTCCGCCGGCACGGTCTTCACGTCCTTTAACCTTGACCACCGGGACAGGGGCTTCAGGAGAGATCCGGCTGCTGCTGCCGCGCCAGTAGCGATCCAGCATCACATCTCCCACGACAGCTACTTTACCGTTGAATTTGGGAATTGAAAGTGTCGTCAGCATAATTACTCCTCATCTGCGGTATATTCAGGGCACCATTCAAGTAAACTCGCTTTGAAACATTATACTTAAATTGTCTGAAACGTATTAAGTAAAATCATCCTGCGGTATAATTTAGTTAGTTTTTTTAACCTCTAGAGCAGGGATTGACGTGAAAAAGAACAAGGCACCCACCAGCAAACTGCATCCCTTTTTCTATACAGGATTAGTGGCCCTGATGGGACCGGTCTATGGGGCGGATCTGGCCTTCCTTGCCGCCTTTAAGCTGCAGCTTATCAATCAGTTCATGCTCTCCTCACAGGATCTGCATATCCTGCTTGATTTTCTGATCTTAGGCTCTCTTGCAGGAGTCATGTTAGGCGGTCTGCTCTCCTATAACTCAGGGCGCAAGCTCACCCTGGTAGGAGCGTTTACGGTTGGACTTGCCGGGCTGTGCACCTCGCTTCTGGCCAATGCCTTCAGTACCCTGCTGCTTTCACAGTTTGTGATAGGCGCCTCCTTAGGCATCTATTTTTCCTCGGGAGTCTGCTATGTGGCAGAGGTCTGTGCGCATGATCAGCGCGGCAGCGGCGGGATTTCGCTGCTCTTTGCCGTGCTCTTAGGCGCGCTGCTAGTCTCCCTGTCGCGCAATCTTATCGGCAACTCGCTGCTGATTGCCATGTTCGTCATACTCCTCTATGGTCTGACCGTGGTGGTGCTGGCAGCCTTAAAGCTGCCTGAGAGCCCGCGCTATCTGGTGCTCACGGGTGCTTCGGATGAGGCATTATCCGTGCTGATCCGCCTGCGCGGTGACAGCGGCAGGGCGGCGCGGGAGCTGGCGCGCATCAATGAGGTGTGCCGCGGTGAGGATAGAGGGATCATGTTCTTTCTGCACTCAGAAGAGGTCAGGCATACCATCTGGCTGCTGGTGATCTCCTCGCTGCTCATGCATCTCTCCGGCTTCAGCATCATTCCCTACTGCTTTATGGATATCATCCGCGAGAATCAGTTTGACTTCTCAAGTCTCAAGCTGCGCACCAGAACCAATGATTTTATTCAGGGCATGGCGCAGGCGGCGCTGACGGTGGCGCTGTTCTCCTCTGTCTGTGTGGCCCTGGCGCTGCGCTCCTTTACGGTCCGCAAGCTGGTGCTCTTTGGCACCGCCATGGCTGCAGTCCTGCTCATCAGCATGTTCCTGCTGACCTTTTTTGAGCTCACCCAGCTCAAGGGTCTGCTTTTAGGTGCACTGCTTCTGCTGTATATGTTTTGTGCCTCATTTGTTTTCAATGCCTTTTTTATGGTATTTTTACCGGCAATCCTGCCCACCCGCGGCCGTGATTTTGGTTTTACGCTGGTGTGCCTGGTGAATCTGGTCTGTTTCATGGGGGGACAGCAGTTACTGGAGCCCCTTGGCAACAATCTTGAGATCAGTAAGTTTTTTGCGCTCTGTGCGCTGTTTTGCCTGCTGCTGTTAGGCTATTTTTACAAGCTGATGCCGCTCGTGCAGCGGCGCAATTTAGAGGATCTTGAATATCGCGAGCAGCGGCGTGACTATTAAATGAGTAGAACATGGATAACCACAAGATTTTAGATAAGGTCAAGGGTGCGCTGTATGGAGTAGCCATCGGGGATGCGATGGGAGCACCTTTGGAGTTTATGTCCAAAGAGGACATAGCTGACAAATATGGTACGGTGACCGAGATGATCGGCGGCGGCTGGATGAATCTTGAGAAGGGGCAGACCACCGATGACACCTCGCTGTCTCTGGCGGTAGCCCGCGGCGTGCTGGCAAGTCCTGACAATCCGATTGAGTCGGTAGGCCGGGAATTCATCGCCTGGCAGGCTCAGCGTCCTGCGGATATCGGGGCCACCTGTGACGGGGCGATCCATAAGGCACTGGAGCTTGCCTCTGATGCAAAGTCTCCAAGCTCCGATGACTGGTTCAAGGCCGCGACTCTGATTGCCGATGACAATGAAGGCCGCTCAGGCGGGAATGGGGCGCTGATGCGCAGTGTCTATCCGGGGCTCTTTTATGCGCAGGAGGATACCGCCGTCAACTGGTCCGTGCAGATTGCGCGCATGACGCATGATGATGCGCTCTCCTCGCATATCGTGGCCGTGTATACGAGGCTCATCTTCAATTTTGTGCGCCATAGTGATGAGCAGGAGGCCTTAAACTATCTGCTGCAGGTGATTGATCGCGATTTAAAGGATGAACTGCCTGCGCAGATCAAATCCTCCACCTGGTGTGTCGACACCCTCAATGTGGCGCTTTACTATATGTTAAGAAAGCAGAGCTTTGAAGATATTCTTGTCAGTGTGGTCAATGACGGGGATGACTCGGATACCGCAGGTTCGGTGTCTGGCTCCCTGGCCGGCGCCATGTACGGATACTCAAGTATCCCTACCCGCTGGGTAGAAGCTCTTGACCCTGAGATCTGCAGGGCTCTTGACGAGCTGACCCTCAAGGCTGCCAACCAGCTTGAGATATAAAAAAACTCGCTAGCCTGAGCTAGCGAGTCCTGTCTTATAAGCTTACAGCTTATTTCAGCTTTTCAATCGGGATATTGTCCATGTCATCAAAGGCGAGGTTCTCACCGGCCATAGCCCAGATGAAGGTATAGTTGGTGGTGCCGCAGCCTGAATGGATACTCCAGGATGGTCCGATCACGGCCTGCTCATTGTGCATGACAATGTGTCTGGTTTCCTGAGGGGTGCCCATCATGTGGAATACGCACTGATCCTGAGGCACTTCAAAATAGAAGTACAGTTCCATACGACGCTCATGGGTGTGAGCCGGCATGGTGTTCCAGACTGAGCCGGTCTGCAGCTGAGTCATGCCCATGGAGAGCTGGCAGGTCTTGAGCACATCCGGATGGATGAACTGATTGATGGTGCGGGCATTGGCACAGTCAGGTGAGCCGCAAGGACGATGATTGGCCTTGGACATTGGAATAAAGGTAGTGGTATAGGAGGTGTGGGCCGGGCAGGAGACCATGTAGAACTTGGCCGGCTTGTTGCCGTCTTTTGACTTGAAGCTGACCTGCTTGGTGCCCTTGGTGATATAGATGCAGTCCTGATAGCCCATCTCATAGCTCTGGCCGTCACAGGTTACCACACCGTCGCCGCCGACATTAAAGACGCCCATTTCACGACGCTCGAGAATATAGTCGGTGCCGAAGTTATGCCATACATCGATGCCGTCATCCAGCGAGATTTCACGGCTGACCGGCATGCAGCCGATAGCGCACATTCTGTCCACATGGGAGTAGGTAAAGAGGATCTTGTCAGCTTCAAAAAGCTTCTCGATTAAGAATTCCTTACGAGTCTCCTCGGTGGTATAGCGTTTGAAATCTTCAGGATTGGCAGAATAGCGAATGTCCATATTGTTCTCCTCAAAAAGTTTTGCCTATTTTAGCGATTCAGATAGGGATAAACTGTGGGACTTACCACAAAATAAGGTCACAGAACGCAAAACGGCAGCAAACTGCTGCCGTTAAACGGATTTTTTCTTAAGAAGCTGTTACTGTGCCGTTGCACCGCCGCGTGACGGAGCAGGAGCAGTCAGATAAGGATCAGGCTTGGCATTCTTGCTCAGAATGCTGTTGACCTGTTCGACATGCTGACTTGACAGCGAGCCTTCGGTGTATTCAAGTGCCAGACGGGACTGAATATAGGTATAGCGTGAAGCGGCCGCCTGCTGCAGAGCACTGTAGAGGTTCTGTGTGGCGTCCAGCACGTCGGTCATGGTACGGGTACCAACTTCATAGCCTGCGGTGGTCGCATCCAGAGCGGATTTAGCTGACTTGACGGACTGATTGTAGGCACGTACGGAGCTGATGGCGGCGTTGACGTTGTTGTAGTTGTTGGTGGTATTGGTAATCAGCGTGCGATGGGCAGCTTCAAGCTGCTGAGCGGCTGACACATAACGGGCCTCGGCCTCATCGGTAGCTGCCTTGGTGGCACCGCCGTGATAGAGCGGAATGTTGAGATCAAGACCGATGGTATGAGCCCAGCTGTTGCCGTTCTGCGTGGAGGTTGACTCGTTATCATAGCGGGAATAGTTGGTGGTGGCCTTTGCTCCTAAGGAGAGAGTCGGCTCATGACCGCTCAGGGCCAGATCGATATTGTCCTTGGCAATGTCGCGGGCAATGGCGCTGGCCTGCAGGGAGAGGTTGTTGCCTTCGGCAAGCTTGATTAAAGCCTGCAGGGTCTTCTCTACCTCAGGGGTATCGAACTTGCTCAGATCCAGAGCTGCCATCTCTTCAATCTTGACCCCATGACCGGTGAGGGCACGTACGGCCTCATAGGAGGTGGCCAGCGCATTCTCAGCGGCGATCACCTTGGCGTTGGAGAGGTCATAGGCTGCCTGAGCTTCAAGACGGTCAGTCTCGGCGATCACACCGACCTGGAACTGACGGTTGGCCTCATCAAGCTGTCTTTTCACGGCCACATTGTTGGCTTTGTTATAGCTTACGGTATCGGCTGCACTGAGTACGCCAAAGTAGGCTTTGGCCACGCGAATGATGAGATTCTGCAGCGCATCCTGATAGATCAGGTCATAGCGTAAAAAGGATTTTTCAGCAATGGAGCGGTTAATCCAGGAGGAATGCTGCCAGAGTTTCTGCGACAGCGAAATGCCGCCTGACAGCACGCGGTTGTTGTTATTGGTGCCGGTTGCATGATTGGTGCTGGTTCTGGTGGCATACCAGGAGCCGAATAAGTCAATCTGCGGCAGCAGAGCTGCAGTGGCTGAGTCAATATGAGCAGCGTAATAATCACGGTCTGCCTTGGCCTGCTGAATCGTAGGATCATGCGCATAGGCTTCTTTATACAGATCCAGAAAATCCATGGCGCTAGCCTGTGTGGCAATACCCAAAGTGAGCAGGGTGGCTAGCAGAGTTTGCTTGAAATACATGTTAAACCTCATTCCAGATAGGAAAATTCCTGTTCATTGTACTATAAATTTCACTAAGATGGGACTTATAGCTAAGTGACTAAGCTTACAATTAGCATAATTTAGCAGGATATTTTTTTTATTTTTGAAGCTGTCCAAAAGAGAGCAGAGGACAGCCTTTATCAAAGCGAGCAAAAAAACATGAAAGAGTGCAGTGTGATGCAGGAGACTAAACTGCTAAACCGCTATGGGCTGCTGCTTAAGCTGATGCTGCTTGAGTATAAGGCCACAAGGCGCTTAGGCAGACTAAAAGGTCTGAAAGCGGGTCTTTTAGACGGTAAGGCTGACAGTGCTGCCTTAAGGAATAGCTTAAAAGGTGAGCTTCGAAGTCTTCTGTGGCAGAGGCGTCTTATCAGGTCACAGCTTATGGCGGCACTTAAACAGCAGTGCTGACCTAAAGGCAGAGCTTTTTTAGTCTGAAGTTTTACAGCAGGTGATCTGAGGCTTAGATTTAAGATCTGGAGCGAGTGACGGGAATCGAACCCGCGTCAACAGCTTGGGAAGCTGGAGTTCTACCATTGAACTACACTCGCGCAGGAAGGATTATACACAACTTCCTAAGAGATAGGCAAGATTTTTTCAAACGGCGCCTGTTACTTAAGAATATATGCATAACATATTGTTTTAACCTATAATGCCTAGCCTTTGAAAAAAATTTCGTCAAGGAGCTTGGCAAGCGGAAAATTTCGAGTATAATGGTCACGTTTTCGACGTGGGGTTATAGCTCAGTTGGGAGAGCGCTTGCATGGCATGCAAGAGGTCGACAGTTCGATCCTGTCTAGCTCCACCACGTAAGCACAGATGGGGGTATAGCTCAGCTGGGAGAGCATCTGCTTTGCAAGCAGAGGGTCAACGGTTCGATCCCGTTTACCTCCACCACGCACAGAGTACTGAAATTCAGCTCTGTAGATTTCTTGGGGTTATAGCTCAGTTGGGAGAGCGCTTGCATGGCATGCAAGAGGTCGACAGTTCGATCCTGTCTAGCTCCACCAAATTCCTCTTTTAGAATTTACCTCACTGTGGGGGTATAGCTCAGCTGGGAGAGCATCTGCTTTGCAAGCAGAGGGTCAACGGTTCGATCCCGTTTACCTCCACCATCCTAATTCAGGTAATCATTCTATGTCCGGGGGTATAGCTCAGATGGCAGAGCGTCTGCTTCGCATGCAGAAGGTGGTGGGTTCGACTCCCATTACCTCCACCAATTATTTGAATTCTCAATAAAATAATCTTTAAAATTTAATCTTTAAAAATCTCCTGCCAGGCATCTTCCTGACTAAAGGTAATAGGCTCAGCTGCAAACTCCTGATAAGCATCCTCGGCAACGCGGAGGTCATACTCATCTTCAATTTTCTCAAAGAGTGCTCTTTTGAAAGCTGCACCTAGAGAGATGCCATGCACAGCAGCATACTCACGTGCAAGTCTGGCTTCCTCAGAATTTAGGCGCATAGAAAATACCATCTTGACCTCCGAGCTATAGGCTTTAGTTAGAGTACGCGGGACAGGCTGCGGTCCATCCACAAGACCTGTAATTGCCGCACTTCATCTCATGGCTTGTCAAGCTCAGTTTAAAGGCAACGGAGTTTTTTGATAACCTGGCAGGTGTGAAGAAAACGCGTCTCATGCTGCATCATACCAGAGTGCAGTGCGCACCAGAAGCAAGCCGGGCTCACTTTTGTGGTGCACATTTGAATTTTTTGATCTGCATAAAATTATGTGCAAAGTCAGTTCTGCTATACTTTATTTTTTATGGCAGTTTGAAAAAAATCCTGCCTTTTAAGAGCCCTTTTAAATTAACCTTTTGAAATTTAATATTCTATTTATAGATATAGTGAATATTGTCGGCTAAATTGTCAATATTATTATATTTATAGCCTTTCTTTTTTGTTATAGAACAGTATAATACCCCTTTAAACCCGGTAGGCTTAGAGGGAACAGCCCTGTCTGTCTGCGGGGCTTTGCCCAAGGATAATGCACTGAAAATACACTTAAAATTATAAAACTGTGCATTTTGGGGCAGCCAATGAAAAACTTTAGAAAAGATGATACATTCTAGGTGTTCAGAATTCTAAGAGGAGATAAAAAGATGAATTCGTTTACGAAACTGATGGCCGCAGTTGTGATGAGCGCATGCGCTGCAACAGCCAGTGCTGATGGTCTTGACGGCGGCAGCAAGCTGATTTTTTCCACCGGCGGTGCCCAGGGTACCTATTATGGCTTTGGCGGCGTCTTAGCCGGCAAGGTCAGCGAGAGTACCTCCACCACTGTGACTGCCATTACCTCCGGCGGCTCACAGGCCAACATCGAAGCCATGCAGGATGGCGATGCCCAGTTAGGCTTCGTGCAGACTGACGTAGGTGCCTATGCCTATAACGGTACCAGACTGTTCAACGAAAAGGTCAATTCCTTCTCAACCGTAGCTAACCTGTATATGGAGCAGGTGCAGATCGTCACCTTAAATCCTGAGATCAAGACCGTGGCTGACCTCAAGGGCCGCAACGTGTCTGTCGGCTCTGCCGGTTCAGGCGTATATTTCAATGCCGTGGACGTTTTAAGTGCCTATGGTCTTGATGTAGAAAAGGACATCAAGCCAACCTATCAGTCCTTTGGCGACAGCGTGGATGCCTTAAAGGACGGCAAGATTGATGCCGCCTTCATCGTGGCCGGTGCTCCAACCACAGCAGTGACCACCCTGGCTACTTCAAAGCAGATTCATCTGGTGGGCTTTGACAAGGAGCACACTGACAAGCTGATGAAGACCTCCCCTTACTACAGTGCCTATACCATTGCCAAGGATGTCTATGGCACCCAGGGTGACGTGAACACCGTAGCCGTAGGTGCTGTGGTCATCGCCAACGATGACGTGAGCGAGACTGATGTCTACAACTTCCTCACCGGCGTGTACAAGCATCTTGACGAGGTCAAGGCTGCTCATGCCAAGGGCAAGGAATTAAACCTGAAGTTTGCCGCATCCTATGATGCCGTACCTTATCACAAGGGTGCCGTGAAATTCTTCAAGGAACAGGGCATTTCCGTTAACGCCAAATAAGCTGTGAGGAGCAGCGGGAGCTGCTCCCTGCAAAACCAATCATCTGCAGGCCTGAGGCCTGCATTCAACAGGAAAAGAGAATGGACGCAAAATATAACAGTGACAACGCTGCTAACCTTGATGCCCATCAGGAAAATCAGGATCCTCTCAGCTCAATCAAGGCTGAAGTAAATTCAGTGGTCAAAAAATATGACCGCTCGAGCAATCAGAGGATCTGGGTGGGGGTACCTAAACAGATCATCACTCTGATCTGTGCGGCCTTCTCTTTATACTGCATTTATGTAACCCTGTTCAGTACCGCCATGCCGGAGGTGCGCTTAAACATCTTTGTGGCGCTGATTATTGTGCTCGGTTACCTGCATTATCCGATTTCCCGTAAAAAGTTCGCGGCCTCAGGTGTAGGCGGCGAATTATATCCAAGGTTCAGGGTAACCTTTACCTGGTCCATGCGCTCCTATGTCAATGCGCTGCCCTGGTATGATGTGCTGCTGATGCTCTGCGGCGTGCTGCCTTTAATCTATTATGCCGCCAATGCCGAATCCATCATTCATCTGGCGCTGAAGGTCACAAGTCCCCGTAATCCTGATTATGTCATGATGATTACCATGGCCGTGATGACCCTAGGCTCTCTTGCCGAGCTGTGCAGACGCTGCGTGGGCATCCCGATTCTGTGCGTGGTCGGAGCGCTGTTAATCTATGCGTTCTGTACCGTAAGATTTGGCAAGGTCATCTATGATCTGTTCTATTCGACCGGCGACGGCTTAAGAAGCACCCCGATTGAAGTGTGCGCCAAATATATCGTAGTCTTCATTATCTTTGGCGCCTTCCTTGAGCGCACCGGCATCTCGGCCTTCTTTATCGATCTTGCCAACATGGTGGCCGGCGCTTCAGCAGGCGGTCCTGCCAAGGTGGCCGTGATCTCCTCTGCCTTATGCGGTATGGTCTCAGGCTCCTCAGTCGGCAACACGGTGACCACCGGCTCCATTACCATCCCGATGATGAAAAAAGCCGGCTATCGTCCGGAGTTTGCCGGTGCGGTAGAGGCCGCCTCCTCTACAGGCGGTCAGATTATGCCGCCGATTATGGGTGCTGCCGCCTTCCTGATGGCCGAATATATGGGCCTGCCTTATATTCAGGTGGCAGTGGTCGCGATTCTGCCGGCGATTCTTTACTTTACCGGCATCTATGTTTCAGTGCATCTTGAGGCCAAGAAGCTTGGCCTTAAGGGCGTCTCAAGAAGCGAGCTGCCAAGATTCAGAGAGCTTTTCCCAAGACTGTATCTGCTCTCTCCTCTGGTGGTGCTCATCGGTCTGGTGTCAGCCAACCTCTTTACCATGCAGTTCTCGGCTACCGTCTCCATCGGCGTAGCTATCGTGGTGGGAATTATCAACAAGGCGCAGCGGCTGTCCGTGCGCAAGCTGATTGCCGCGCTTGAAGCCGGCGGCAGAAGCACCATTACCGTAGCGGTGGCCTGTGCCATGGCAGGTCTCGTGGCCGGCTGCATTACCACCACAGGTCTTGCCTCGGAGTTAATCTCCATGGTGGTGCATCTCTCAGGCGGCTATGTCTTCCCGGCCCTGGTGCTGACCATGATCTGCTGCATCGTGCTGGGCATGGGCGTGCCGACTACGGCCAACTACTGCATTATGGCGGCGGTCTGTGCTCCGATCCTGACCTCGCCTGCCATCGGCATCCCGATTATCTGCGCCCATTTCTTTGTGTTCTATTTCGGCGTAGTGGCCGATATCACTCCGCCGGTAGCCTTAGCTGCCTATGCTGGCTCTGCCATTGCCAAGGCTCCGCCTATGCTGACTGCTTTCAATTCGACCAAGCTTGCCATCGCGGTGTTTATCGTGCCTTATATCTTTGCCTTCCACCCGGCCATGCTCTTTACCGGAGTCGAGCCGCTGTTTGAGGTGGAAAACGCCAGTGCTTTTACCCTTGAAATGCTCAAGGGTCTGGAGATTGCCTCCATCTGCCTGACCTCGGTGTTTGGCATCTTCAGTGTCTCCGCAGCCTTAAACGGCTATCTCATCTGCAGATTAAAGAGTGTCTACCGTGTGGTGCTTGCCGTCGGCGGAGTGTGCATGATGGTGCCGGGACTTGTCACTGACTGCATCGGGCTTGGCATTCTGGTGGGCACGATTATGCTCCTGCGCCTGCGCTCGAATAAGGAGCAGGAGAGTGTCGAGGAGAAAATGGAAGACTCTCAGGCATTAGTCTAAAAAAGAGAATTTGAAGCTTATCTGCCCATCCTCGCTCTGAGCGGATGGGCTTTTTTTGGTTAAAGGATTAGGCAGAAAGTTGAGGTTTAGAGGTGAATATGTGGTCATTAGGCGCGCTTAGCTGCGTGTTTTTAGGCGGAGGCCTCGGTGCGGTAGGCCGCTTTGTGTTAAGCAATCTGGTCAATGCCAGAATGGCCTTCAGCTTTCCTTTAGGTACGCTTACGGTCAATGTGCTTGGCAGCCTGATTATCGGCGCGGTCATGTGGCTGATTGTGCATGCAAGGCCGGGCTTTACCTCAGATGAGCTGCGGCTGTGTGTTGTGGTAGGCTTTTTAGGCGGCTTTACCACCTTCTCATCCTTCAGCCTGGAAACTTTCAATCTGCTTCTTGCGCATACCTATGCGCAGGCACTGCTCAATGTGCTTTTGAATCTGACGCTCTGTCTTGTGGCGACCGCTCTGGGAGCCTATCTTGCCTCAAAGCTTCTCTAGCAGAGAGCAGCCTTGAGGCTGCTCTTTTTAGTTAAATCTCCAGCTTGCGCATCAGATACTGAATGGACTCGGTAATGGTATTGGTGTCTGTTGACGAGGAGGTCGTATTGACACATTTGAGGCCTGAGTGAGAGCCGCCGAGCAGCTCGCCATAGGTGGTCAGAGGCAGGACCTGTCCCATCACCCGCATGCCTAAAGCCTTAAGCTCACGGCAGGCTGCCGCGGTCAGGTCGGCACCGGTTGAATAGAGGGCCTGAATGTCAGGATTGCGCTCGAGCACCTTGGCGGTGATCTGGCCATAGGCTGCCGAGATCAGATCGATGACCTCCAGCGTGGTGCGGTTGGTCGGATGCAGCTCCTCGTGCAGCGTATTGGTGTTCTGCACATTGCCGACGGTCTCTGATACCGCGAGGATCAGAGTCTGACCATCAATCTTGGAGCAGATCTCCTCCACCACTCTGGCAATCTCCATATAACGGCTCTGATCATCGCCGAGGAATTCTGAATCCTTGACGGTGACGATGAGCGGATTGTATTCAAGCTTTAACTGCTCGACCTGGGTGCCGAGGAATGGATTGATGCCGCCTATGATGCCGAAAATCTTGGCATTGCTGCTGATATGGGTCTGGGCATCCGAGCGCATCACCTTGCGGGCAATGGTCGCCGTGAAGGGACCGGGGTCGACGGCCAGGAATTTAATCTTCGAGGCAATCACCGCATCGGCAATCAGATTGATGTCCTCCTGCGAGGTGCAGTCCATGATGATGGCCCTAATGCCGTCACGCGCCAGCTCCCTGATCCGGTTTGAAAGATGCTCAAGCCCCAGGGTATATTCCTTGATATGCAGAGCCTTGACGTTATAGGCAAACTTCTCCTCAAAGAGATCGGCAATGCGTCCGGTCTGGGCCGGGGTGTCATCGAGATCGGCCAGGGATTTCTGCACCGGCTTGCCGTCGACCAGAATATAGCCGCCCACACAGATGCGCTTGAGGGCAGGGAAGGCCGGCACCACGATGGCCACGCGGTCAGGATCGCCTAAGGCATCGAGCAGCGCCTGCGTTTCCGTAAAGGTATTGCCGCGCATGGCCGCATCGATCATCTTGGCGTAGATCTTGACCTCAGGTGAGCGCAGCAGACGTGTGGCGGAGAAGACAATCTGATAGCTCTGCGCCGGCTTGAGATGGCGGCTGTTGGTGGAGTAGACCAGACAGTCAAAACTGCTGATCTCAGGATCATGAATGCCGCGGGAGTTTACCAGCGAGCAGACCGTACAGTGATTCTTTTCAAGCATCGCACCTACGGTGCTGCCGCCCGTGATTACATCAGCTAAAACTATACATTGAGCCATAATAACCTTCTTAACCTAACGTGGCGATTTTAGCGCGCAGTCTTAAGACACTGGATGGCACCACTGAAATCTCATCCAGACCCAGCTGCACCAGCTTGGCGGTGAAGTTCTCATCGGAGGCAAGCTCGCCGCACATGCCAACCCAGATCCCGGCCTGATGGGCGTTTTTAATGGTATTGTCGATGAGCCTGAAGACCGCATGATGGTAGGGATTGAAATAACCTGGCAGATCGGCATTCTGACGATCGGCAGCTAAAGTAAACTGCGTGAGATCGTTGGTGCCGATGCTGAAGAAATCCACAAGCGGTGCAAGCTCATCGCTGATCACGGCCGCAGCCGGAGTTTCAATCATGATGCCGATTTCAATGTGCTCGGCATAAGGGATGTTGCTGGCCTTAAGTCCGGCTCTGACCTCATCGCAGATCTTGCGGCACTCCAGAACCTCATCGACCGTGGTGATCATCGGGAACATGATGGCAAGCCGGCCATAGACCGAGGCCCTGAACAGAGCCCTCAGCTGTGTTTTGAAGATGCCCCTGTTCTGCAGACACAGGCGGATGGCGCGCAGTCCCATGGCAGGATTGTCCTCTTTCTTTAAGAGAAAATATTCTGCCTGCTTGTCAGCCCCGATATCCAGGGTGCGGATAATGACGCGTCTGCCTCCCATGCCCTCGAGGACTTTTTTGTAGATTTTAAACTGCTGCTCCTCGGTCGGATAGTCGCTCTCCTGCAGATAGATATACTCGCTTCTGAACAGGCCGATGCCTTCAGCATCCGAGGCGATGACAAGGTCGAGATCGGCAAGAGATCCTGCGTTGGCATAAAGCTCAATACGATGACCTGAACGGGTGACGGTATCCTTGCCGCGGAACTGCTCAAGATGCGCCGCCTGCGCATCATCAGTCTTCTTGCGTGCCGTATATTCAGTGATGGCCGCCTCGTCAGGATCGATGATGAGCTGACCGGTGGAGCCGTCCACGATGGCCAGATGTCCTTCCAGATCTGGCGTGAGCTGATCGCCAAGGCAGATGACGTTAGGGATGGCCAGCGCGCGGGCGAAGATCACCGTATGCGAGCGCTGCGAGCCCTTGGAGGTCACAATGCCGGTGACGGTGTCAGGATCAAGCTGCACGGTCTCAGATGGGACCAGATCGTCGGTGGCCAGAATCACCGGAGGCGGAGAGTCAAAGCGCAGGCTTTTGCCCTTGAGGCTGCCTGAGTGCATGAGCAGAATTTCATTGATGCGCCGCGAGCAGTCGATAATGTCGGTGGCGCGGGAGCGCATATAGTCATTGTCCATCGCCAGAAACTGCTCGACAAAGCGGTGCGCCACGACATGCACCGCATATTCGGCATTGCATTTTTCCTTGCGGATATAGTTGTTGATGGAGGAGACGTAATCCGGGTCTTCGAGCATCAGCTGATGGATCTGAAAGACTACCGCATTCTGATCGCCAAGCTTTTCTAAAGAGGCTTCATAGAGAGCACCTAGCTGACTGATGGCATGCAGCCTGGCTTTTTCAAAGCGGGAACATTCTGCGTCCACATCATCGATAGGGCGCCGTGACGGACCTGAGGCATAGCGGTGCAGAAAGCTGATTCTGCCAAAGGCGATACCGCGGCTGGCAGGAGATCCCTGCAGGATCCTCAAAGGTGGAGAACCATCATGGGTAGGGCTGGGCATAAAAACTCTTCTAAACTCCCTGGTTTATGTTTTAGTAATAGGGCAATCTTATCACAAAATCCTCTGCCAAATATGCTTTGAAGCGTGGCGCAAAGCGCCTTTTTGCACATTTGGACCCCAAAATGCCTTAATCTGGCCAAACCTCCCTGAGGCTAAGTAAATCTGCCCGGGTTGGTCTGTTTGGCGCTAGGCGTGGTAAAATACGCCATCTTTTGTGTAAGCGAGATTAAGAATGCAAGTTGTAACCAGATTTGCTCCATCTCCGACTGGCTATCTGCATGTCGGTGGAGCACGTACCGCTCTGTTTTCCTGGCTCTATGCCAGACACTGTCAGGGCAAGTTTGTCATGCGCATTGAGGATACCGATCTGGAGCGTTCCACCCAGAGCGCCATCGATGCCATTATTGATTCCATGCAGTGGTTAAACCTCAGCTGGGATGACGGCCCTTACTATCAGACCAAGCGCTTTGACCGCTATCGTGAAGTGATAAATCAGATGCTTGAAGCCGGCACGGCCTATAAATGCTACTGCACCAAGGAGCGCGTGGAAGCGCTGCGTGAGGAGCAGATGAAGCAGGGGCTCAAGCCGCGCTATGACGGACACTGCCGCGAGGATCACAGCGAGCATAGCCCGGATGAGCCATATGTGGTGCGCTTTAAGAATCCTACGACTGGTGTGGTGGCCTTTGATGACATGGTCAAGGGACATATTGAATTTCAGAACAGCGAGCTTGATGATTTCATTATTCAGCGTTCCGATGGCACGCCAACCTATAATTTCTGCGTGGTGGTCGACGATCTGGACATGGGCATCACCCATGTGATCAGAGGCGATGATCATGTGAACAATACCCCCAAGCAGATCAATCTCTATAAGGCCTTAGGCGCCAAGGTGCCGGTGTTCTGCCATCTGGCCATGATTTTGGGCGATGACGGGACCAAGCTCTCCAAGCGCCATGGCGCGGTGAGCGTGATGCAGTATCGTGAGGACGGCTATCTGCCGGAGGCGCTTCTAAACTATCTCGTACGTCTAGGCTGGTCACATGGCGATCAGGAGATCTTCTCGGTTCAGGAGATGATTGAGCTCTTTACCCTCGAGGCCATCACCAAGAGTGCCTCAGGCTTTAATACCAAAAAGCTTGACTGGCTCAATGCCCACTATATGAAGACCCTGCCAAGAGAGCAGGTTGCCGCAGAGCTTGAATGGCATCTGCAGCGGCAGGGCATCACTGATTTAAGTACCGGTCCTAAATGTGCTGACATCGTGGCAGCCTACTGCGAGAGATGCCATACCTTAAAGGAGATGGCCGAGAAGGCCCGCTGCTATTTTGAGGAGATCACCTCCTATGATCCGGCCGGAGTGAAGAAATGGATCAAAGAGGGCTCCGTGGACATCCTCAAAGCCTCCCTTGAAGTGCTCTCCAAGCTTGAGAGCTGGAACAGTCAGGCTATTGACGAGGCCTTAGAGCAGCTTGCCAAACAGAAGGAAGTCGGCATGGGCAAGGTTGGACAGCCTCTGCGTCTTGCCATGACCGGCACCGCCATGTCCCCAGGCATCGGAGATACCATGATGCTGGTAGGACGCGAGCGGGCGCTGAAGAGAATTGAACAGGCGATCGCCGCCTTTGCCTAACGAGGAGCAATGATGAAAAAGTTAATGGGTTTATGTGTACTGGGTCTTGCCCTCTGCGGCTGTGAAAGCTTCACCTTTGACAGCAATCTGTCGCCAAAGCGCTTTGTCGACTACTACAAGCCATCGACCGTGGATGAAGTCAGCGAGGCAGAGCTCACCAAGCTGCGCCATAAGGATTTAGGCACTGTAGAGGGCCTGTCCTGCCAGGTTAAAGAGGATGACTATATTGCCACGGAGGCAGATGCCAGAACCGATGCCAGAGTCAAGGCTGCCGCCAAGGGCGCTAACGCCATCCGCTTTGGCAAGTGCACCCGTCTTGAAGCAACCCCTGCCTGTAAGGTGTCTGTAACCTGCTATGCAGAGGCTTTTATCGTTGACGAGCAGCAAGAGCAGCAGTAACGAGAGTCAGTGGCTGACTCCGATAGGCAGGGTAGTGAGCCCCTATGGGCAGAAATTTGCCGTGCCAAGACAGGGGCTGATTGCAGCGCATGCCCCTGCCTATCTGATTTTCAATCCTCCCTATGATACCAGGGCAGCCTTTACGGGCTTGGATGGCTTCTCGCATCTGTATGTGCTGTTTTTATTTCATCAGGTCCCAGATGGTCCCTTCAGACCGACGGTCAGGCCGCCGAGACTTGGCGGCAACCGGCATCTTGGCGTGTTTGCCACCCGCTCACCCTACAGACCCTCCCGTCTGGGGCTTTCGCTGGTCAGGCTTGAGGCGATTGAGGATCTGGGCAGGGACAAGGTGCGCCTGAAGGTGCTCGGGGCTGATATGGTGGACGGCACTCCGATAGTGGATATCAAGCCCTATATCCCTTTTGTGGACAGCATTCCTGAGGCTCAGGGCGGCTTTGCCCAGAGTCCTCCTGACGAGATTGAAGTCAGCATGCCGGAGTCTTTAGCTCTGCAGCTGCGGCAGAGCCTCGGCGAGAGCGCCTATCAGGCCATATTGGAGATCCTCCGTCAGGACCCGCGGCCTGCCTATAAGGGCAGAGCCTCTGATGACAAGGACTATTTTGCCAGGCTCTATGGCTATGATCTTAAGTTCAAGGTCAGAGCCGGGGTGCTGTATGTTACAGAGCTCATCAGGCTTGCAGAGCAGGGTCCTGCCTTTAATTTTAACGAAGAGATTACACCATGAAACATTATCGCCATATCCTGTTTGACCTCGACGGCACGCTGTATGACAGTGTCAGGGTAAATCTGCTGCCTCTTCTGGAGGTTTTAGATGAACTGAAGGCAGGGCATCAGGAAACTCTGGACAGCCTGATGCGCTTTGGCGGCTCGCCTGCGGATGCGACTCTGCAGGGCCTGGGCTTTAGGGAAGAAGAGTATCAGCAGGTCGAGGAGCTCTGGTTTGGGCATATCGGCAAATATCTTGATCAGGTGAAAATCTTCCCGCAGGTTGACAAGATGCTTGAGCGCCTCTCAGAGCTTGGGCTGCAGCTTGGCATCATTACCTCCCGTGACCGTCAGGCAGAAGCACGGCTTGGAGATGCTGCCGCAGTCTGTCCGCAGGCGCTAAAGCCCTATGTCAGACATGCCATCAGCTGCGATGATGTCGAGCATGGCAAGCCCTCAGGAGACTCAATCCGACTGTATCTTGAAAAAAGCGGTGCAGCTCCCGAGGAGGTGCTCTATATCGGAGATACGGAGGCTGACCGCCTGTGTGCCCATGATGCCGGGGTGGACTTTGCGCTGGCCTGCTGGGGCACTCCGACAGGAGATGTCGGACGCTGCGAGTATTATTTTCTAAATCCGCTGCAGCTTACCACGCTGCTTGAGCCTGATTTAAAGCCTAAGGCGCAGTGGTTTGACTGGGCGCGGGAGATTCAGGCGCTCTCGCAGATAGGCCTTACCTATACCACCAATCCTTTTGACAAGGAGCGTTTCTTAAGGCTTCGTGAGATTGCCGGGGAGATGGTCTCCAAGGTTGAGGGCGAGAGCTTTGAGGCTGTCAGGCAGGCCTTTATGTTCGATAGAGGCTATATTACGCCTAAGCTTGATACCCGGGCGGCAGTCTTTAACGATCAGGGCGAGATCCTGCTGGTCAAAGAGCGCAAGAGCGGACTGTGGAATCTGCCGGGAGGGTGGTGCGATGAGGATCAGACCATCTTCTCCAATACGGTCAAGGAAGTACGTGAGGAGGCGGGGCTCTATGTGAACGCCGTCAGGCTGATTGCGATTCTAGATCGCAACCGGCATAATCCGCCGGCCTTTATGTACGGGGTTTTAAAGTTTTTTGTGCTATGCTCCAAAGGTGAGGGGAATTTTGTTCCCAATTTGGAAACCACGGAGCGCGCCTATTTTGCTCAGGATAAGATCCCTTATGCGGAGCTGCGGGTCTCAACCACCAGTCCTGAACAGCTGCAGCTCTGCTTTGCCGCCTATCACGATCCTAACTGGCAATGCATTGTGGAATAAGGAGTTTACATGAGATTTCCCGTTGATTTACATACTCACACCATCGCAAGCGATCATGCCTACAGCACGATTGAGGAATGTATTCACCGCGCCAGCGTAAACAAGCTGATTATGTTTGCCACTACCGATCATGGTCCGGCGCTTTCGGATGCTCCGCATCTGTGGCATTTTCACAATCTGCGCGTCATCCCGAGAGTGGTCGACAATGTCTGCGTGCTGCGCGGCGTGGAGGCCAACATCATGTCTGAAGGCGGGCTTGATTTAGAGGAGCAGAGCCTAAAGCGTCTGGATATTGTGCTTGCAGGCTTTCATCCCTGCACGCCGCCTAAAGATCTTGTCAAAAACACCGAGCTGATGCTGGGGGTGATCAAATCAGGTCTTGTGGATGTGATCTCCCATCCCGGCGCTCCCAACTATCCTATCGACTATGAGGCGGTTTTAGAGTGCGCCAAGCAGGAAGGGGTGGCGATGGAGATCAACTCCTCATCGGATGTGAACACCCGCCTTGGCAGCCATGAAAACTGCGTCAAGGTGGCAGCTTTATGCAAAAAGATCGGCACCACGATCTCGCTGGGTACCGATGCGCATGTGTCCTTCTTTATGGGCAATTTCGCTGAATCAGAAAAGGTTCTGGCTGAAGCGGGGGTGAGTGATGAGCAGATCATCAATACCTCAGCGCAGAAGGTGCTGCGCTTTCTGGAAGGCCGGGGACATGCGCCCATTACCGAGATGCATGAGTTTTTAGGCAGCTGAATCTAAAGGTGAGCAGATGTTATGGTTTCCACAGCTAGGCGAGTTTGGTGAAGAGTTCACACGCTGGCAGCTCAATGTCAGGATGTCAAAGCGCATCAGACAGCCCAAGGTCGAGCAGTTTGAAGGATACACCTTCAGTGCGGCCAGAAAAGAGGATTTAAAGGCCATTGAGGCGCTGCATCTGATGCTGTTCCGCCAGCCTATGGTCAGATGGCTGCGCTTTCTCTACAAGGTGCGTCCGTCCGAGCTTATCGGCGTGGTGAAAAACGCCCAGGGCGAGCTGTGCGGCTATGACTGCTTTATGTTCAATGAGGTTGAGGTTCAGGATAGAATCATCCATGAGCAGTATGTCGGCATTGCTCCTAAGTTTCAGGGGCAGGGCCTGTCGACCAGGCTGAGACGCTACTCGATAAGCTGCTATGATGACGGCTTTATCACCGGCGTCTCCACGCTTGCTCCCGAGCATGATATCAAGGCGCTGCGCTCGGCACAGAAATCAGGCTATGCGATTATCAAGATGTCCGCCAAGCCTCCTGCCTATTATCTCTATCAGAAGCTGCATGCCCGTTATCCGGACAGTCCGGTGCAGAGCCAGGTCTGATGACTTACGACCTTCTGACCTATGTGATCCTCTGCCCGGTAGCCTGTCTTGCCGGCTTTATCGATGCCATCGCAGGGGGCGGGGGACTAATCTCGCTGCCGGCATTTCTGGCCACGGGACTGCCGGTTCACGCCTGTCTTGGTACCAACAAGCTGGCTGCGAGCATGGGGACGGTGCTGACCATCAGCCGCTTTGTCAGAGAGGGCTTTCTGCCTAAAAAGGATCTGATCATCCTGGCAGTCATCTGCTCAGCAGCAGGAGCCACGCTGGGCGCATCGCTGACGCTGCTCTTCTCCGATAGCTTTTTAAAATGGATGATGCTGGTGCTGCTGCCGCTAAGTGCAGGCTATGTGCTGCTAAACAAGCAGCAGCCTCAGGGCGAGCTTGGACGCTTAAGTGCCGGCAGAGAGCGAATAAGAGTAAGCGGCATCGCTCTTTTAATGGGCGTCTACTGCGGTTTTTACGGACCTGCCTCCGGCACTTTCTTAATGCTCCTGCTCTTTGCCGTGGCAAAGATGCCGCTTACCGAGTCTAACTGCACCACCAAAATCATCAATCTTACCACCAACCTTGCGGCCATCGTGGTCTTCTTTCAGCACGATGCCGTGCTCGTGCAGCTGGGACTTACGGTAGGTCTTTTCAATATGCTGGGCTGTTATTTCGGGGCGCGTTATTTCGTCAGAAAGGCCTACAGCGGCACCAGATACATCATTATTCTGGTGCTCACCGTGTGCTTCTTTAAAATCCTCTTTGATCTGCTTTAAGCCTGAGATAGAACGTCGTTTATCGGGTAATCCTGGTTTTTTAACCTTAAACAGGCACAAGGCAGTAGGCCATGGTAATTTACGCAAACATGCCGAGGAAAAATACGTTTGAATTGCAAACGAAAAAGCAAACGTAAAATTTTGCGTTTGATTTGGCAATCGCTAAGATGATCGGTTATAGGCTTTTTAGGTAAAAGATGTCTGGTGGCGGCAGGTCATTAGGTGCAGATCTGCTAAGACCTTAATGTAGAACTAGGCTGTTAAATAGTGTGATATAAAAAGGTCTGGTTTTAAACCAGACCTTGTGACCGAGCATTTAGTTTGAGATCTTCTTGAACTTAAGCCGATGCGGGGCAGCAAGCTCACCCAGATTCTGCTTCTTCCACTCTTCGTAAGCCGTATAGTTGCCTTCAAAGAAGGAAACCTTGCCCTCATCCTGATAATCGAGGATATGGGTGGCGATACGATCAAGGAACCAGCGGTCATGGGAGATCACCATGGCACTGCCCGGGAATTCCAATAGCGCATTCTCAAGAGCGCGCAGGGTTTCCAC
>JAILLS010000119.1 GCA_024693025.1 Succinivibrio sp.
TCAGGTAGAAACCTTAAGCAGTCAACTAGAAATTAATCGAGAAAAATATAAGTCGCTTGATGACTTCTCTAATGTTTTAAAAGCTATAAGGAAAGATCCTGGCATATTAGAGGTGTTTAAGGGAAACATGGAGGTGTAATAGGTGTAACGATAAGTGGCACATTAGCTGCGAACATTAAGTGCCCCATCCCGTGGCCAGCGCGCTGGCGCGGGGTGGCACTTTAGTTGGCGGAGAACATAAAGAAGCTTCTTTTACACAGAAAGAATTTATGGAAAATTATGGTTTGACTATGCGCACCACCACTAATGATGAAGGGAATAAGGTAACAGAAGTGGATTTAGATCAAAGTTATGACCTGGACGATGATGTTGATAATATAGACGGTGAAGGGGATGCCGAAGGCGGTGAAATTCTTGACGAAGCAGAGCAGAAGGCGGCTTATGAAGCCGATCTAGAACTGTTAAAGCTGGATAACGGTTATCAGCCTCTGGATTCTCTGGTGCCAGAGGAAAATTTAGAAAAGAGCACCTGGAAGTCTGATTTTATCGCTAAGCTTCAGGACTATGACAAGCTGACTGATGCAGAAAAGCAGAGTCTGGATAAAGACTATGTTGTACAGCTTGCCAATTATGATAAGCTTGATAATTTTGAGACAGTTGAGCATTACTAGGTATGCAGAGCAATGACTAGGTTCATTTCCAAAAGCTAACGGAGAGGCTCTTTGTTCTGACGAGCTGGGAACTCAGGCAGGCATAGAGAGTTTCTCGGATAAATGAAGTCAGGCTATGGAATTCATAAGCCTGACTGTTTTTTATCAGCAGGTCTCAGACCTCGGACTGAACTGAGCAGACCGCAGCTGCTGTGCCATCAGGCAGGTTCCTAACCTGAGCTGAATCTTGCTCAAAGCTGCCGCAGCGACTGTCTGGAGCCTTCTTAAGCCTATCAGAATGTCAAAAACCACTGCCTGCAGATTTTAAGGATGTTTGCACCGGCGGTAATCCGCGTGAGACCAATGTTGCAGAAATTGAGGAACTGTACAGATCTCTCTACTAGGCGCTGCTGCAAGGCAGAAGCTGTAGCATTAAGAAAGCCGCGATAATCAAGATTACCGCGGCTTCAGGTTTTTTCACTTTGATCGAGTGAGTTCTTGTTGCGTGAGTTTTGGACGGTTAAGGCCGTCCGATGTTTGAGTGATATTAAAAACTCAGCATTTTCATTTTACAACATAAAAAAAAGATGTGATCAAACTATTTTGCCGAAAATTAAATTTTCTTTTGAGGCTAATTCAGGCTGCAGACCGGCGTTTTTTCGCTCACATAACCATGTCTTATACCTTAAGCTCGTGGGATTGAGCCTCATCTATAGCCTTATTCTTATCAACATCGCTGTCATTTTGTGCTGAAAAATGGCATAATTTTGAGTTTCTGATCAAAATATCGATTAAATTAGTAGACAAAGAGCAGTTATTATTCCTATAATTCAAATAACTTTGCTAAAGAAGTAGCAATACTTGATCCTTTGGAGCAGGATTTTAGTAAAGTTTATTTCAAGAATTCCTATAAAATCTAAAATTTAACTGCGGCAAATTCATTTTCTCTGTCAGATCTTTGCGACTTACGGAGAAGTTGTGTTTGGTTTAATTTAGAGAAAACAGATTATGTCATTAAAAAAATCCGCTGTTGTTTTAAGTTTTTTCATCTCTCTTCCTTTTGCAGTTCAGGCCGCCCCCACTCCTGCCATGTCAGGCAACAGTGAGGTGGCTGCGTTTGTCAAAGATTCAAGCCGTCTTGCTGAGCAGCGCGATGTGTATCGCCGTGCGGTAGAGGCTTTTAAAAACGGGGATGAGGAAACAGGCCGTCAGCTGATGCACTCTTCCACACTCAAGGGCTATCCTCTGCAGGTGTGGCTTGAGTACTTCTATCTCTCAAGCGATCTGCAGATGCATAAGTTCAAGCAGGTCAAGGAGTTTATCAATTCGGGCAAGCATCATGAGCTTGCCGATCTCCTGCGCGGCAAATACGCTGACTATCTTGCCGATCTCGGTGCCTATCAGCAGGTTCTCGAGATCATGCCTAAGCAGTTTAAAAATCCTGATGTATTAGGTGCCGCTCCTTTAGCTCTGCAGTGCCGCTATCAGGAAGCCTTATGGCAGCAGGGCAAGGCAGACAGCGGGGCAGTAAGCCTGGCCAGTTCTATCTACAAGAATCTCAAGCGGCCTAAGGACAGCTGTCAGGGACTATTGTCGCTGTGGTCATCCCATGGCTATAAATCCGAGGCGGTAGTCTATCAGAAGTTTGAGCAGGCCTACCTTGGCAGACGGACACAGAGCTCGGCACAGAGCCTGGCCTCGGAGCTTGGCTATACCAAGTTTGCCGATCAGGTGAAACTGGCGATGAATTATTATGACAAGCCGCAGAATGTCCTGAATATGTCAGGCTCCTCAGACGCTGAGCGCAGAGCTGCGGTGACCGTCTTCAAGCGCTATGCCAATCTGCAGCCAGATGAGGCGCGTGACGATCTGTCCAGCTTTATCTCAAGCTTCAGACCAACTGAAGTAGAAAAGGTGCAGATCTATCAGGTACTGGCCCGCGGACTTATGGATCATGACTGCACTAAGGCCGATCTGGAGTGGGCAGACACCCATCTCAGCGCTGCGGCCTACACAGATGAGCTGCGTGAGCTTAGACTGCGCCGGGCTATCTGGTTTGCCCAGTGGCCTTTGGTTTATGGCCTGACCTCCAATCTGCCGCAGGAGCAGAAGAACGAAATCAACTGGCGCTACTGGCAGGCTGAAAGTGCCATGCGTCTGGGCAGAAGTGACGGCAAGTCCTTAATGCGCAAGGTCGCCGAGGATCGCAGCTTCTACGGTTTTCTGGCCGCACAGCAGCTGAACATCGGCAGTGCCTACAATAACCGGGGCTTAAATGAGGATGCCGACTGGGCTGAAGTCAGCAAGAACGCTGCCGCACAGCGCTTCTTTGAACTCTATGCCATGGATGACAGCAATGCCTCCATTGAATGGCGTGAAGTGGCCAAATATGCCCCTGAAGATGTTGCCATGCTGATGGCAGAGTGGGCTCTGACCTCAGGTCAGGTCAACTATTCCATTCAGAGCGTGGTCGCAGGCAAGCGCTGGGATGCGCTAAACTATCGCTTCCCGGCTCCTTATATGGAGCTGTACAGCAAATATGCGCGCTCGACCTCCGTGCCTATCACCTTCCTGTACGGGATATCAAGACAGGAGAGCATGATGAATCCTGTGATCAAATCTCCTGCAGGAGCTGTGGGGTTAATGCAGCTGATGCCGGATACCGCAAAGCTGGTGTCCAGGAAGAACAAGTGGAAATATAACGGAGTCAAGGATCTGGTCGTGCCGGATAACAATATCAGATTAGGCTCTGCCTATATCCGCAATATGCTCGATAAATTTGACAATAATAGGATTCTGGCGGCAGCTGCCTATAACGCAGGTCCTAACCGCATTTACAGATGGGCCTCCAAAGACGGTCTCAAGCGCAATGCGGCCATGTATATCGAGAATATTCCATTCCTCGAGACCCGCAAGTATGTGCAGAATGTTCTGCTCTATGATTCAATCTACAACAAACTGTTGCGTGATCGTGAAGAGCATATTCTGAACACATCCGAGCTCAATTATCGCTATTAACCAGCCCTCAGAGCAGCCCACCGCGGCTGCTCTGTCTTATCCTGCCTTACCTTCTGATTTTTACAGACTAAAATTTACTGTTTGCAGATTTCTGATCCGGATCTCAATCTTTTTAGGCAAACGATTGCTTAAAGACTGAGGTTAGCGTATAGTAACCAAAACTGCCAAGAGCGGTTAAGCATTTGGCGGCGGGGTGAGGTGGTCCTCACCTGCGCTCAGACTTAAGATATGTTGCCATGGTGAAACAAGGAGAGGCTTCAGATGAAGATTGGTCTAGTATTAGAGAATTCTCAGGCAGATAAGAATGCGGTTATTTTTGAAGAGCTGAACAATGTAGCTAAGGCTCACGGGCATACCGTGTACAACTATGGTATGTACACCTCCAAGGACCAGCGCTGCCTGACCTATGTCATGAACGGTCTTTTGAGCTCCATCCTGCTGAACACCAAGGCCTGTGATTTTATCGTAACCGGCTGCGGTACAGGTGAGGGCGCCTGCCTTGCCTGCAACTCCTTCCCGGGGGTGCTGTGCGGTCATATTGAAAATCCGACTGATGCCTATCTTTTCACCCAGATTAACGCAGGCAATGCCATCTCTCTGCCTTATGCCTTAGGCTATGGCTGGGGCGGTGAGCTCAATCTAAGATATATCTTTGAGAAGCTCTTTGTCAGCGAGTTTGGCGGCGGCTATCCGCGCGAGAGAGTGGAAGCTGAGCAGCGCAATAAAAAGATTTTAGATAAGGTTAAGGAAGTGACTCATCGTCCTTTAATTGAAGTGCTCAAGGGACTGGATCGTGATTTTGTCAAAGCCACCATTGATGATCCTAAATTTGCCGAGCTCTTCTATCCTAACTGTCAGGATCAGGCCATCGCCGATTTCCTCAAGAGCCTCTAATTCAAATACTCTACTACAACAGCAAGCAAAGTGGGCAGGTTTATCCTGCCCTTTTTTATACCGGACTAGGCCTTGCTGCCGGCAAAATAGCCTTTCTCATCTGTTAATTGAGACTGCACCGTCACATTTTAACCTACAGTTAGTCTGCAGCGGTTTGAGGCAGAGTTCTTTTCAGCTTATGCGGTGCAGCATAGTGCAGAAAATCTTTAGAGATTGAAAGCGCCCCAGACCAGATCAAAAGAAAGTATGCAGTCTTTGCTCTGTTAGCTGTTCTGCGGCCTTAGCAGCATAAAAAAAGCACCAAACTCAATTACTAGAGCAGTGAATCAGGCTGCAGGCGGACATTTTTTTTGCTGGCTTTCTAAAAAAAACGCTTGCATTTATAATTATTTTAAGTAAAATGTGACCTCGTCAACTTCATTGACACCTTGGATGGGTCGCTAGCTCAGTCGGTAGAGCAGCGGACTTTTAATCCGTTGGTCGAGAGTTCGAATCTCTCGCGACCCACCAAGAAAAAAAATGTTGATTATACCAAATCAGTTGTGTATAATCTGCGCAAG
>JAILLS010000017.1 GCA_024693025.1 Succinivibrio sp.
TAGGTTAAATGAGCAGCGTCCAGGGTCGGAATAAAGTCGTTGGCGGCAATCAGCCTGCCCTCACGCTCGAGGCGAATGAGCGCCTCAGCTCCGAATACGCCATAGCGCTGTAGCGAGTATTTAGGCTGATAGCGCAGCGAAAAGCTGTGATTATGCAAAAGCTGGTTAATCTTCTCCACCGAGACCATGTCGAGTACATCATCCTTGTCATTGCGATAGCGCTCGTTGACCGGATACCGGCGGTAATATTCACGCTTATGGGTAAACATGTCGCTCTGCGCAAGCTGTATGAGCACTGAAAACTGCCCGGACACTGCGGTATAGGCAGAGCCGACCGCGGCTGAATAGTTGGTTTCATGGCTGAGCAGCAGCGAAAGGGCATTGGCCTTCTGGGTAAACTCGCTCTGGTCAATTTCACAGAACACCCCGAGGAATTCATCCCCTGAGACACGATACAGGCTGGCCTGTTCACCGGTGATCTGTCTGATGAGCGCGCAGGTCTGCACCAGGGCTTTATCGCCCACGGCAAAACCCTCATAATGATTGATATGCTTGAGTCCGTTGAGATTAACCAGGATCACGCCCACATGCTCGAGCTGATCATATTCCACCAGATCCTGCATCAGAGCATTGCGGTTGGCAGTCTTGGTGAGATTATCAAAATTCTTGAGATGATAAAGCTCCGAGGCCTGCTGCTTGACAAAGAGCAGATGCTCAATCAGCGTTACCACCAGCTGCAGATAATTCTGGTGTTCAGCTAAAAGGGCTGCCTGCGGATTTTTTAAGAAGACCCGCCCGATAATCTGATCATTATGCTGCAGAGGATAACTCTGCAGGGTTTTAAGCTCAGGGGAGAACAGGGGGCTTAAATCTGGAGTCTCACTGAGCTTCTCCTCTTCAAGCAGCAGATCTGCAGGCTCGTTAAACAGTTCAGCGACAAGCTGCTGATTGAGATCATCCTCAGGTCTGTCGGAGATATCACTCTGCTGGTTCTGCGCATAGAAGACTGTGCGCAGATAAGCGCTGGCGCTATGCGTAAGCATCTTTTTAGGCTCATAGACTGACACGGTATCAGCCTGTGCCAGTCTTGCCAGAAGGCAGAGCGCATTGTAGAGCTGCAGATTAGGATCGTCAGTATTTTTTTTCAGCAGCGCATATAAATCCGCAGGTTCCACTGCAGCGTCTGTGGTCTGAACTGAGACAGACTGCCTGTGCTGATAAACCTCTCTCTCCTTCATGATGTTGAGGTTATAGATCCTGTCTCCCACCTGGACGGGAGCGCTTTTAACCTCATAGGTATCAGAGAGGAGCTTCAGATTGTTATGGGTGATCTGAAAGCCGTTCTCGAAGGCCTGCATATTCTGACAGTTAGTGCAGGGGGCAGAGCGCCTGCGCAGACTGTGATAGCAGGTACAGCCGCGGATGGAGCGCAGACCGGTAGTTTCACAGAAGGCTTTGTTGGCAAAGAGAATCTCCTTGGTTAACGGATCGGTCACAAAGACCAGATCGGTGACATTATCCAAGGCCTTAACCGACAGCTTACTTACGTCAAATTGAAGCTCGTCAGACTTGATGGGCTCATCATTCGAAACGGGCAGATCCTGTTGCTCCTTGCTCATTTTTACTCATATGCTCTTTAAACTAAACTGACTTATTGTATAAACTTAAGCGCAAAAGAACCTTGACTCTAATCGCAATTCCTTGAATTATCAAGGTACTGTAGACTAAATCAGAGCCATGTTACAAAGTTACTGCCCCAAAATTAAGACTGATGACGCTCAAATTTTCTAAAAAATCTGTTAATTTCAAAAGCGATCTTTTTATGCCTGCCTGTTGCGCGTACTTTCCTAATGCTAAAGCTGCAGTCTGCTGCAAATTTTCAGGACTTTTTCGCGCTCTTCACGGTCGCGCTTTTGATATTGCTCTCAATTTGAAGCTAAGTTTATAACGTAAAAATAATTTTTCTGACATACTTAATTTCATAGGTTAAAACTTATCGATTAAAAGTTTAGGTTCAGGTTTTCTTGATTTTATCTCGCATTAAGCAGCTCTGTTTACTGATGTGCCTGCTGGTGTTTCAGGCACAGGGGGAGCAATTTGACCGTGAAGCAATCAGAGTTGGCTTCACCCCCTCTAAGGACTATCTGGCTCTGCAGTCTCATGGTTATACCGGCTGTGTCTACGATTTTCTTGAAAACATCAGTCATTACAGTGCCACCCGTTTTACTTATACGCCATGTTCTGAAAAAACCTGCAAAATTCTCCTGCGCGACGGCAAGATTGATATGATAGCCAACGTGCTGCCTAAAGCCTATTTTCATGAAAGAGAGAACATCACCTATTCAAAGCATTACCTTGCCAGCACTCCGGTCTATCTCGTGGCTCATGAAAACCTTAATGAGAAAAGAGGCAGGCTGCGGATCGGCTATCCTTTCGGTTACGTGGATCTGGATATCCTTAAGGCCAAGCTTGCCAATTACAATCTTAAATACGGGGAAGACTATATTCTGATTGCCTTCGGCAACTGTGCAGTGCTTGAGGATGCCTACCGGCGTCATCAGGTGGATGCCATTCCGCATGCCGACATCTATGGCAGGATCCCCGGCACGATTTTAGCCGAGCTCATGACGCAGCATACCTACCTTGCGCTGCGCAAGAATGATCAGAAGCTTAAGGAGCTTATCGATCAGGCCAGTGAGAATCTGCTCTTCAGTCACAACGGGATCCGTGAAGATCTGAAGAAAGAGCAGGAACAGCATGGCAGGCCGCTGATCCTCACCCCTAATGAAGTGGAATTTCTGCGCAATCACCGCATTATTTCAGCGCTCTCCTCGCAGTCAGAACCGCCGTTTGTCTACTATGTCCACGATAACCTTGAAGGTACCGTAGCCTCCGTGATGCGTATGATTGAGAATGATCTGAACATCAAGATCAACTCCAAGGAGCCGGATGCGGAGCAGGAGCCTTTCGTGCAGTTCAAGCAAGAGCAGCTCGATATCTTTACCGATTTCATCTGTGATGTGAACTGGGCCAATGAAAAAGGGGTGCGTCTGACCGTTCCGTTTTTGAATCTTAACTATGTGGCGGTGACCAAAAAGAGCAGGGTGCTCGATCTCAATTCAAGAATTGCCTGTGTGGCAGGACAGCATTATCTGATTGAGCAGATCAAGGCCTTGCATCCCTATGCCAATATCATCTACTACAAAAACTATGATGAATGTCTGAATGCGGTCGATAATGAGGAAGCCGATTCCACCTTTGTCAAATCCGTCACCCTCAAGCAGAATCTTGAACGCCTCGGCCTGTTTAACCTCAAACCTAATCCTAATCTCTATTTCAATGTGCCGATCAGTATTGCAGTCAACGATGAAAGCGATCTCATTCTGCTGCGCATTCTCAACAAGGAAATCGCTCACCTGAATGCCCGGGCGATTCAGAACGAGCTGAACAACACCACCTTAAGCTATACCAATCAGAAGAGCCTGCAGAGTCTCTTCTATGAATATCCGCTTGAATCAACCCTGGCGATCTTCGTCAGCTCGCTGATTCTGATTACGCTGCTGTTAACCTTTATTATCTTCAGACAGAAGAACTTAAGAAAGATCAGATCGCTGGCTTTCTATGATCAGGAAACCGGACTGCCTAATCTGCATTACTTTGAGCAGAATCTGCCTAATTTCATCAACAGCATGTCCGGCAAGCTCAACCGCAACGGGCTGTTTGTGATTGCCGTCAAGATTTACTCGATTGAGGAGCTCTATGCTCTGTACAGCAAGCAGTATATCCTAAGAATCCTCGTCAATATCGTCAAACGCCTGGTCAAGGAGCAGCCATGGATCAGACGCTATGGCGTAAGCTCGGAGTACAGCACCTTCTATTACTACGGCTTTGTGCCTAACCGCGAGGTCTTCCCGGAGTTTTTAAAGACTATTTTCTTAAAATACAACAACATTTCTGAAATCAGACTCGATCACAAGGTCGGCGTCTGCCTGATCGACAAAACCAATAAGAATGTGGCGCCGCGGCAGATTATCGACGAGGCCATGCTGGCGCTGAAGACTGCCATTAAAAACGACAAGATAGTGGTGTTCTACAATGAGAACGTCAAAGAGGATCTGCTGCGCGAGAAGAACATCGAGGCCCTGATGAACAAGGCTCTCTCTGAAAATGAATTCCAGCTGTGGGTACAGCCTAAGTTTAATATCGGCAAGCACAAGGTCATCGCCGGCGAGTCCCTGGTACGCTGGCAGAGTCCGGAACTGGGCTTCCTCAATCCGGCGCTCTTTATCGATCTGTTTGAGAAAAACGGCTTTATCATCAAGCTTGACTACTATATTTTAAGAAAGACCTTTGAGCTGCAGCGGGAGCGGGCGAGACTGGGGCTGCCGCTGGTGCCGATTTCAGTCAATATGTCAGGACTGCATATGGAGGATAAGACCTATCTTGATCATATGCGGGCCTATGCTGAGGAGTTCAGTGAGCTGGTCAGCCATGTGGAGCTTGAGATCACCGAAACCGTGCTCGTAGACTATGTCTCAAAGAGCGCCAAGTCTCGGGCCATTGAAATTGTCAATGAGCTTAAGAAGCTGAACTTCAAGATTTCCATGGATGATTTCGGTACCGGCTATTCATCCATTGCCATGCTGCAGACCTTCCCGATTGATGAAATCAAGATTGACCGTGAACTGCTGCTCTCGGCTCAGAAGAGCAGCAAGGGCCGCAAGATCTTAAGCTCGGTGGTCAATCTTGGCAACGATCTCGATATTCGCGTCATTACCGAAGGCATCGAAACCATGGAGCAGGAGCAGATGCTCACCGAGCTTGGCTGTAAATACGGTCAGGGCTTTATGTACTCACGTCCGATGCTCTGCCAGGACTTCTATCCATTCATTGAAAAAACCAACGGTAAATCTCAGGACTAAGTTAAATCATGTGTGAACATTCCGTATTCAAGGCAGCCGGTCTCGCTCTGACTGGGGCACTGCTGCTGACTGCCTGCTCAAGCTCTACGCAGGAAGGTATGACTCAAAGTTTTGCCGAGCGCATCGCGGCGGCCAGATTTCAGCAGCTGCTGCCTAAGGTGAATAACCTTGTCAATTTTGACTGGGCGGATGAGGAAACCATCAGGCTTGCCAATGAATGCAGCCTCGATGCCCAGAGCTCAGAGTGCAACGGACAGTACAATAAGCTAGCTGAAGTCTATGCAGCCTTAAGGCAGCGCTGCTTTAAGCTCTCCGACGGTAAAAGCTGCAATTTAGGCACTCTGTTTGCAAATCATTTAAAGAGCAAGATCATCTATTTTGATCCCAAGGATGAGGATTACTTTGCCTTAGAGGCGCTGCGCATGGCAAAGCAGGGCTGCAGCCTCAAGTATGCCGCCTCCTGTGATGATTACGGCTTTGCCTTTTTAAGTGAAGATAAAAATCTCCAAAAACTTGCAGTGCCTGAGAGTGAAATTAAGAGCAGTGCAGCTTTAGGCTATTTTAAGCAAAGCTGTGAAGGCGGCTATGCCGGAGCCTGTGAGCGTCTGCATTATCTCTACACTCAGGGTGAACTTAACTCTCTTAAGGTTAAGGTAAATCCAAAAGAAGCAGAGAAATATCTGCGCATAGGCTGTAAGACAAATCCGCAGGGCTTTATTAACAGGCAGCTGTGCAGTACGCAAAAGGGTGCTTCTAAAAAAGCCCATGCTAAATAGACTGCAGAACAGTATAAATCTTTACAGTCTGCGTTATTGGCAGCCTTAACCTCTTAGCTTGGCTGCCTTTTTCATCTAGGCAAAGCTTCAGTGAAACTCACTGTCAAAGCATAGGATATCTGACTCTTTGTGCAGCATACTGCCGTTAAATTACGAGGCAAAATGTAGCCAGGAGGGATCAGAGAAGACTTCCTTCAGGCAGCCTCAACGCACCGTGACACACTGCAAACAGGCAGATAAAGTTTTTGCCTGCCGTCTCTCAAGGCAGAAGCTTGCCTTAATTTCCGCACTATTAGGCACTGTCAGGCTTGGACTGTAATTCAGGCTACAGCTGAGCTGAACCTGAGCTAAAAAAAGACCCTGCAGAAGATTCTGCAGGGCCTTTATTTAAAGCGTGCTAGAGCTTATTTTGAGGATAAGGCGGCACCGATTTCTTCAAGGGTTCTGCCCTTGGTTTCAGGCATCATGATGGCACACCAGATGATCTGTACTACCATCATCAGAGCAAAGAAGCCGAACATATAGCCTGCGTCAAAGTTGGCAATGGCGATTGGGAATAACAGAGTCAGACCAGCGGCAAACACCCAGTGGGTTGCAGAGCCTAAGGACTGACCTGCAGCTCTCTGATCGTTAGGGAAGATTTCTGAGATGAACACCCAGATAATGGTGCCTGAGCCGATAGCATGAGAGGCAATGAAGGTGATCATGCAGATAAGTACCAGGGTACTGACTGAACCTAACAGTGAGGAAGCCTCACGCTTGACGTTTAAGGCGATGTCACGTACTTCAGTTAAGGACTGACCGTCAAAGGCCACCTTGGTACCGGTATAGGAAGCTTTCTGGGTTGACTCGGAGAGCTTCTGTTGTGCAGCAGCATAGGCTTTCTCGGCCTTGCTCTTATCTGCAGCTGTGAAGTAGATGCTGCCGTTCTCCATGCTGATCAGCTGTTCAGCGCTTGAAGCGGTGTCGATAGCATTGGAGACCACCTTGAGCTCTTCGAAGTGGAAGAAGGCATAGGTGCAGACTGAGAGTGACAGGATATAGCCTACGCAGCCGATGAGCAGGAGTGTCTTACGACCGAGCAGGTCGATTAAGCGAATGCCGATGAAGGTGGCAATCAGGTTGGTAACACCCAGGGCGATGGAGGCAGCCACAGGATCTTCGATACCGGCTAAGCCTAACAGTCTTGGAGCGAAGTAGAGGATGATGTTAATACCTGAGAGCTGGTTAAATGCAGCGATCAGGAAGGCAAACAGGATCGGATACTTCAGACGCTTGGAGAAGAACTTCGATGCACTCTGCTTGAGTTTGCTGTCAGCATCAGCTGAAGCCTTGACAGTATCCACGAGCTCATTTAACTGCTGCTCGGACATATCAGGGTTGATTAAAGAGAACACATGCTTGCCTTCAGCTTCGTTATGCGCATCCACAATCAGCCAGCGTGGTGATTCAGGCAGAGAGAAGCACATTAAGGTATAGAGGATGGACGGAATAACCTGAATACCCAGCATCCAGCGCCAGGCGCTCTCTTCAGGGGCCAGACTTGCAATAACATAGTTAGAGAAGAAGGCGATCAGAATACCGAACACGATATTGAACTGGAAGAGGCCGGTGAGTTTACCGCGATCTCCGGCAGGTGAAATCTCAGAGATAAAGAGCGGTGCGGCAATGGTGGAAATGCCGATTCCTAAGCCTCCGATGAAGCGGAAGATAAAGAAGGTGGTGACATCCCAGGCGACCGCAGAACCTATGGCTCCGATTAAGAAGAGCACGCCATTGAAGATGAGGGTTTTCTTTCTGCCATATTTGGCGGTAGGAATACTGCCGAAGATGGAGCCTATTACGGTGCCCCACAGCGCAGCAGAAATTGCCAGACCGTGCATGGAGCCAGAGAGAGACCATAATTGCTGAATTTTGCTTTCAGCGCCTGATATTACAACGGTATCAAAACCGAAGAGAAAACCTGCTAAGGCTGATGTAATAGCCCACAGTAAGAGTCGTTTGTTCATGGATATTTCCTTTGTCCTTATGCCCGCAAATGCGGTGAAAAAGTTTGCATCGAAATAATGCCACAGGGTGTAAATTTAAAATATTATTGCAATTCACAAAATGTTATGCAAAATTTTGCATAAATGCTATTTTTAGGCTAAATCATTATAAATATGTATAAAAGTGCGCTTAAGAATTTTGGGTTAATTTATAAATTAATTCGTATTTAAATTATTTGTCAGACTTTAAAACATAAGATAATATACAGCTTGAAGATTTAGACTAGATAGAATATTTATTTTTATTTAACAGGATATAACTACCATACATTCGATGATGATATGCAAAATTTGCTGGGTTTTGGATAATTATGCAAAATTTTGCAAAATGTAATTTGAGCTTATTCAAAAGTTCAGCTTTTTTTTCACACAAGCAAATTTTTCATTTATATAATCTTATTAACTTTTGAGGAACACAAGACAGCAATGGTTAATATTTCACAGATAGCCTCGCACCTGGGGATTTCACCCTCCACCGTGTCACGGGCACTAAAAAAACCGAATATGGTGTCGCTTGAGACGCGCCATCAGGTTTTAGCGGCCGCAGAACAGCTTGGCTATCTTAAAAAACTCAGAGATGATGTAACCTCGGCTTCCTCAAGCAATCTTATCGGCGTGATAGCAGCCGATCTGACCAATTCGTTTTCCAATGCCATCGTCAAGGCAGTCACCGACTATCTTGACTCGCAGCATTATTCAGTCATTATCGGCTGCAACTATGAGCACAGCAGTCTTGAGTCTAAAATTCTCAAGCAGTGGGCCACCCTCAATTTAAGGGGACTCATCATTATGCCGACGGGTAAATTCGGCAAAACCATCACCAGTACCAGTTATGAAAAACCGGTGGTGCTCGTGGACAGGCAGCTTGATGAGCTTAAATTTGACTGCGTCATCGAAGACAATCAGGCCGGGGTAGGTCTGATCCTCAACTATCTGCAGGAGCTTGGCCACGAGAAGATAGCCTTTATCTCAGGCTCCAAAAAAGTCTATACCTTTGCGCAGAGATGTCAGGGCGTGGAGCAGAGCGGGGTCAAGGCGGAGGTCCATGAGGTCCTCGCCGATTCCTATGAAGAATTATTTATCGGGGCCTTTGAGCAGACCAATATTCTGATGCTAAGAGCGCCTGCGCTGCGGCCTACGGCCATAGTCGGGGCCAATAACGCCATTACCTCAGGCATTTTATATGCGCTGAACTTAAAGGGCTTTAAGATCCCGCAGGATATTTCGGTGGTCTCCTATGGGGACAGCGGCTGGTGCCGCTTTTATCCAACGCCCATCACCTCGGTGTGTCAGCCGGTGGAGGAGATGGGGCGCATGGCGGCGACTTTGCTGCTTGACAGAATCAACGGCAGTCATGAGCAGAAACAGAACGTCTGTTTAAAATCCATGCTGCTGCGCCGGGCCTCCACCTCAAGTCCTAAGGAGAGCTGAGCTAAGCCAGGGCTGTTAAGATTAAGCTTTAAATTACAGATTTCTTAAATTATTTTTAAATTAAACAAAGATTAGGAGAATTACGAATGCTAGACTTTTCAAGGTTTAAAGGCAAGAGAATTAAATGTGCAGGCTTAGGTGAGGTACTCTTTGATGTCTTCCCGACCGGGGCTAAGATCGGGGGAGCACCGGCCAATTTTGCCTATCACTGTCGGCAGAACGGTCTTGAGGCTCTGGCAATCAGCTCCGTGGGTACTGACTCTCTAGGGTTTCAGGCCCGCAATCTCCTGGCTATCAGATTCCTGCCTGCGCTTCTGATTGAAAATACCAAGGAAACCGGAGCCGTGAACGTGGATCTGTCCTCAGACGGTGTACCGACCTACACCTTTGCCGAGGATACGGCCTATGACAATATTCCTCTGACCGATACCGCCTTAGGGGTCGCAAGACAGCTTGATTTAATGTGCTTTGGCTCACTGGCGCAACGAGGCGCGGTGTCGCACAAAACCATCATGGCGCTGCTCGATGCCATGCCGCAGGGCTCACTGCGCGTCTTTGACGTGAATCTGCGCCGCAGCTACTACTCCCGTGAGATTATCGAAGAGTCGCTCAAGAGAAGTGAAATCTTCAAATGCAACGAGGATGAGCTGCCGATCCTGTGTGACTTTGCCGGCCTTGAAGACAAGACTGCAGAGGGCTATAACCGGTATCTTAAGAGCAAGGGCATCGACTGCTTTATTTTC
>JAILLS010000023.1 GCA_024693025.1 Succinivibrio sp.
TACAACTACGGTCGTCTGGTGATTAGCGCTATCAGAATAAGGCTTGCCAGGTCTCAGCTCACCCATGGCCGTGAGGAAGGTTATAGCCTGTTAAAACGCTCAGGATCCTTACTGCTGACAAGGAATGTAGGCCTTAGTGAAGACCAGAAGATCAGACTTTACAATATCCAAAGCTTTTTCCATGACCTGTATGCTGCTAATGAGCTTAAAGAGCTGCTGCCTGAAGTCTTTAAAGCTTATTCAAAAGAGCCTTCAGAAAAGCTTTGGGATGAGTGGATGACCCTGGCCTTGAAATCTAAGGTAGCTGAGATCATGAAGTTTGCTTATAACCAGGAACTGGCATTATAAAGATGGCATAACAAACTCTGGGATCTACCAGATTAGGACCAGTGTTCTTGAAGGCATCAACAACAAAATCAAAGTATTAAAAGGCTTAGCTTACGGCTTTAGAGATCTTGATTATTTCTTTTTAAGAATACGCAGCGCATTCAAAGGCAGCAGGCTGCTGACATAAAAATGCTCTGATGAATATGGTTATATTGAATCAGAGCATTTCCACAGAAAATCGGAAGAACCTAAAAAAATGACCCGCACTGCGGGCCATTTTTTTCGCTAGAATCAGAATTATTTCTTGTAGCGACGGCTGCTTGCGTCTAAACGCTGATTAGCACGCTCTGCTTCATTCTTAACATAAGAAAGCTCAGAAGCAAGCTTAGCCTGCTGTGACTTTAATGCGTCAACATCAGCCTGCAGTGCATCTAACTTAGTCATGATTTCATTGTTAGTGGTGCAACCTACAAGAACAGATGAACTCAAAGCGATAACACCTAACATAGCCTGAAATTTAGTCATTTTTATCTCCAATAACTGTTTAAACAGAACCTTAGTTAATTCCTAAGGTTTTATAATTTTAATATAAAAAAGTCTTAAGAGCACGCTTTCACTATTTTTAAAGTTCAAAATTGTGCATTAACTACTTATATTTTATCTTTATTTTTGCTTTTCAACAATTTATTTTTTATTGTTACGCTACTGCCTGCAGCAGCTCAGGCAGCAGACTTAACTTAGGCAGAAGCTGATGGTAGAGATCCTTTAGTTCAGGATTATCAGTGCTGCTGTTTAGATAGAGTCGGGTAATACCGGCTCTTGACGCAGCTATCAGATCGCGCGGCTGATCGCCTACTGCAAGACAGTGCTCTGCCTGTAACTCATGTTCGGCTAAAGCCTGCAGAAACAGACCAGGCTGCGGCTTACGACAGGAACACTGCCTGCGATACTCTAAAACCTGAGCCTCAGGATGATGGGGGCAGAAATACACCGCATCAAAACTTGCCTGATATGGCGCAAGCTGCTGCTGCATATAGTTGGTAACCTGCCAGAAATCTGCCTCAGTGTAGCGGCCTCTGGCAATGCCAGACTGATTGGTGATAAGGATCAGCTTATAGCCTAAAGCCTTTAATCTCCCCAAAGTCTCCTGAACTTCGGGAAGAAATTCAAAGTTCTCAATCTTGCCTACATAACCGTAATCGCGATTGATGACGCCATCACGGTCAAAGAAGATAGCTTTATTCGGCATGCGCTTCTGAGTAGTTCTCAAGTTTCTCCAGCATCTGAGGATCCAGAGCAATGTCCTCATTGCGGGTCACTCCTACCCCCTGCACCAGAACCTTCTGCGCAATTTCCTTGGCCTGTTTCATCGAGTGCAGCTGCCAGGATCCGCATTGATACGGATTGGCGGCAGGAATTTTGTAGTCATCAGGCAGACCGGCAATATCCTGCATCGAGGCTAACATCGCCTTGGCGACCTTATCTGCATCGGCCTGACCGATAAGACTCATATAAAAGCCGGTTTTACAGCCCATCGGAGAAATGTCCACCACTTCAACCTGACCTTTCTGGTTAACATGCTCGCGCATATAGCCGGCAAAGAGATGTTCAAAAGTATGAATGCCTTTATCTGACATCAGGCCCGTATTTGGCCTTAAAAAACGCAGATCCCAGACCTCTACCACATCGCCTTTAGGCGTATGCATCACTTTAGCGAGTCTGACCGAAGGTGCAGGCATGATAGTGTGATCAACTAAAAAACTGTCAATTAATGGCATATCTATTCTCCAGTTACGCGCAACTGCCTAGTACAGATTACATTTGAGCAGCTGCTGTTTATAGTTTTCAGAACGGTTAGCAACCTTGGCTGCGACATTTTTCAGCCAGTCCTTGCCCCGATAGGTTTCCTTCTTAAAGCCGGTCCAGCCCTCATGATAGTTGAGATATTGATTATAGGCATCAGAAAAGCTGATCCCATTGACCTTCTGAGTTTTGGTCATATACCAGCCAATAAAATCCAGAGCATCGCCAAAGTTATCCCGGGAGGAGAAAAAGCCGCCCTCTTCACTGGTGTAATCACTCCAGACCTCGTCCTGAGCCTGAGCATACCCGTAGGAGCTGCTGCCCCGGCCATAAGGAATAAAGAGGAACCAGCGCATCGGTGGTTTGGCATCTTCTCTAAAGCCTGATTCCTGAGCCATAATGGCCATGGCTACATTGATCGGAATGCCATATTTATCATGAACCTTATGGGCCGCCACATACCATTCATCCTTCTCCTGAAAAATCGAACACAGGTTCTCAGGATGCTCAGGAGGCGTAGTGGAACAGCCTGTCAGCACCAGCCCCAGGCTCCACAGGGTTAACCCCAGAAAGGCCTTTATTTTGATAGCTCGCTCCATACCTTAAATTGCATCATCTCCTTCTTCGCCTGTTCTGATGCGGATCACCCGCTCAACATTGGAGACAAAAATCTTGCCATCTCCAATCTTACCGGTATGGGCACCCTTACTGATAGCCTGGATGCATAAATCCACATCTTCATCCTTGACTACCAGTTCAATTTTAGCCTTTGGCAGAAAATCGACCACGTATTCAGCTCCGCGATAAAGCTCAGTATGACCTTTCTGCCGGCCAAAACCTTTTACCTCAGACACGGTCATACCCGAAATGCCATTGGCACTTAAGGCTTCACGTACATCATCAAGCTTAAAAGGCTTAATTATCGCAACAATCTTTTTCATAATCCTTTACACCGGGAGTAACTCAGCTTACCCTAGTGTCCTCCATTATCTTGACAGAACCACAGGCTCATCTAATTTCTGCCCAGGTTCTGCCTGCCACCTAATTTCTGTCACTGATATTAACATTTAACAGCTAAAAATAAGTAGCCTTCAGCCATAATTTTGTGCTCTACTCCGAATGCCTGCCTCAGCAAGTGCAAACCTTGAGTGAAAATTTTGACACCGGAGAGGATATCCGCTCCGTCTGACACTCCACCCTTAAAATATCCATTTGATCTATTGTAATTATTTTAAAATGGCACAGAGATTGCTTTAGTTAAATCATCGCGAGAATATCGCAAAAATTTTAAGTTAACAGGAGCACTTATCATGGATAGAGAATTCAATACCATTTCTGAAACTTCCTCTCTGCGCGGTTTAAATATTCTGATGCTGTGGTTATTCCTAGTCACTATCATCATGTTAGCTATGCCTTGGGCCAGAGTTTCCACAGAGCTTGCTGCACGCATCGATGAAAACAGAATGTTCCTCTATCTAGCTCTGGTATTTGAAGCATCCAACTTCATCAGCCAGTTTATCTATAATTTCTTCAGCACAAGAGCTCAGCAGAAAGCTCAGGAGCAGTTACATAACTATATGGAGCGTACCATTGAAGGACTTGATTTCTCAGAGCGTGCCCTCCTGCGCGAATATGTGCTGCAGAGAAAGTCTGTCCTGTCTCTGCCTCTTGAAGAGCAGACCGTAAAAGGACTGATCCAGTCAGGTGTGCTGAAGATGGTCGGCAATGAAGATGAAAACGGCAAGACTCCAATTATTATCTCCAAGTTTGCCCGTCCGTACATCACCTATAAGTCCATCGGCTTAACCAGAGGCAAAATGACCGAAGAGCAGTTAAGCCAGATTATGGATGCAAGACCTGAATATGCCCGCGAAAAGAAAGCCATGCCAAAATCCTATCGCAGCGGTGGTTTCAAGGTAGCTTAACGAATCATAATCCCTTCTCTCTAAGCTCCTTAAGAGAGAACTACAAGGAGGCATCCGCCTCCTTGTGTTTTGCTTAAAGCCTGTCAAATTCTTAACAGCAACATCTCCAGCCTCAAACCGGAAGCTGAACAACCTCCAGCTAAACACACAGAGAGACCCCCTAAGCTCTAGGCTTAATTCTGGCACGCAGAGTCTGCAGATTAGCCAGGGCAGCCAGCAGGGTTTCATCCTTTTTGGCAAAATGGAAACGGATATAGTTACTGCGTCCGTCAGCAAAAAAACTGGAGCCCGGCACCGCCCCGACCTTGACCTCAGAGGCAAGGAGCGTACAAAATTCCAAGTCATCGGCAAAATTAAATTCACTGATATCCACCAGCACATAGTAAGCACCTTGAGGTCTGAAATAGCTCAGTCCCAGCTCATCTAAGCCCTTTAAAAAGAGTTCACGCTTATGCGTATACAGCTGCTGAATCTCCGCATAGTAAGAGCGCGGCAGCGTAAGACCTGCCACAATCGCTTCCTGCAGAGGCGCAGCGGCTCCAACCGTCAAAAAATCATGCACCTTGCGCACCCGCTCTATGACCTCCTGAGGAGCCATCACATAGCCTAAACGCCAGCCGGTGATCGAATAGGTCTTAGATAGGGAATTGCACATGACGGTACGCTCACGCATCCTGGGCAGCGCGGCAAAATAGATATGCTCAGAGCCTGGATAGATAATATGCTCATACACCTCGTCGGTGATCACAAAGGCATCATAACGCTCCACAAGGCCTGCAATCGCCTCCAGCTCTGCTTTTGAGAACACCTTACCGCTGGGATTTGAGGGATTATTTAAGATCAGTGCCTTAGCTCCATCTTTAAATGCCTGCTCTAACTCGGCTACGGAAAAGGTGAACTCAGGACCGCGCAGCTCCACAAAGATAGGTTCTGCGCCAGTCAGAATGGCATCGGCACCATAGTTTTCATAATAAGGAGAGAAAATCGCGACTTTATCGCCAGGATTTAGGGTGGCCATGACAGCACACATCATGGCTTCCGTACCACCGCAGGTGATGACCAGCTCGGTGTTCGGGTCAACCTTAAGTCCTGAGTCTGCCAAAATCTTGTCAGCTAAAGCCTCCCGCGTATTCTGCGCTCCCCAGGTGATGGCATACTGATGCGGACCTTTCATGGCCACCTGACTGAGCCGCTGCTCAATCACCTCCGGCGGATCGAAATCAGGAAAGCCCTGAGACAGATTTATAGCACCATACTGATTACAGATCCTCGTCATCCTGCGGATCACTGAATCAGTAAAACCTGCGGTCTTGGTACTTAATTGGATCATATGTATTTCCTTGTTATAGCGTGTAGCCATCATGCTGATTCAAAAGGTTTAATGGGTCAAAGACCTGCTTTACTCCCAGCATCAGCTCTCTGACCTGAGGATCAAGGTGCCTGAGCAGATATTTTCGCTTGGCTTTGCCGATGCCATGCTCTGCTGAGATCAGCCCGCCCAGGGCATAGGCTTGCTCATACAGGGCCTCTAAGGTGTGATCAAGCAGGACAGGCCAGCGTTCCATCTCAATGTCATCTTTTAGAATGCACAGATGGACATTGCCATCTCCTGCATGACCAAACGGTACGATCCGCACCTTAAACCTGGCGGCAATCTCCCGGCAGCTCTGCACAAACAGCGCAATCTTGTCTAAAGGCACCACCGTATCGACCGGCTCCCATACCCCGGATGCCTTGACAGCCTGGGCCAGAGCACTGCGGATACTCCAGACATTCTCCGCCACCTTAGGATCACTAAGCGGCACAAATTCCATAGCGCCCTGCTCAAGCACGAGCTGCCGGCAGCGCTCCAGGCGTTCCTGCACCTGCTCTTTGCCGCCATCAAAGGTAACAATTAAAAACGAGTCAGCAGCAGGGCACGGAAACTTGCGGTTCAGATATTTTTCGCCTAAGGCAAGACAGCGCCTTTCAACAAACTCGATAGCCGTAGGCTCAAGGGCTGCACCCAAAATTAAATTCACATGTGCAATTCCCTCTCCTAAAGAGTTATAGGCGATGACTGCACTCTGACTAGACTCAGGTTTAGGCAGTAATTTAAGTGTTATTTTACTGATGACTCCCAGAGTGCCTTCAGAACCTATCAGCACATTCTTCAGATTAAGTCCCGTCGTATCCTTGCGGGTCTTAGCGCCTAACTGCAGCCTGGACCCGTCTGTCTTGATGAGTTCTAAAGCCAGCACATAATCACGAGTCACTCCATACTTGACGGCGCGCATGCCGCCGGCATTGGTCGCCACATTGCCTCCGATGGAGGCGTTCTTCTCGGCAGGATCAGGCGGATAGAAATAGCCTTTGCCTTCCACAAAGCTGATTAAATCCTTGAGGATCACGCCAGGCTGCACGGTGACGCACAGATTGTCCTCATCAAATTCCAAGATCTGATTGAGGGCACTGACATCCAGTACAAGTCCTCGCTCCGGCACCGTGGAGCCCACCAGATTAGTGCCGGCGCCGCGAATGGTCACCGGCAGTTTTGCAGCATAGGCAAGCTTCATAGCTTCTCTAAGATTCTCCTCATCCATAGGTCTGAAATAGATTTCGGCCTGTCCCACCCTGCTGCCGACAAAGTCCGTTAAAAATTTAGGTTCTATCTTCTGGCCTACTCTAAGCTCTCCTTGCAGCGAGCCAAAAAGCGCAGCTAAATCTTCCATCTGCCACCTCCCTAATGAGCAAGCTTCCTGGCTATCAGATCCCCGCAGTACTGGGCAAACTGCACGATTAACACCAGAAAAACAATCGTAAAGAGCATCACTCCGGTTTCATAGCGATAGTAGCCATACTGTACCGCCAGATTGCCGATGCCTCCGCCGCCTACCATGCCGGCCATAGCGGAAAAGCCTATTAGACTGATAAAGGTAACCGTGATGCCGCGCGCGATCCCTGGAGCAGCTTCCACAAGCAGTACATTCCTGATGATGAGTGCCCGGCTTGCACCGGTGGCAAAGGCTGCTTCAATGACGCCCCTGTCAACTTCCTGTAAAGACATTTCAACCAGCCTCGCTAAAAACACGGTGGCTGAAATAGACATCGGTACTGCCGCAGCCACAGGGCCAATCTTGGTGCCGACCAGCCAGAAGGTGAACGGCAGAGTAAAAACCACCAGAATAATAAAAGGAATCGAGCGAATAAAGTTGATGATGCCTGCCACCCCCCGATTTAAACCAGGGTTAGCCAGAAAAGCAGGCTGACGCGTTAAATACAGCACAAACCCCAGGCTTATCCCCAAAATTAGACTGAACAGGGCCGCAATGCCGAGCATAATGGCTGTCTCAGCAATGGCTTTGCCGAGCTCGCGCTGTAAAATCTCCAATGTTGCCTCAATCATCTAGTCCTCCTGATACGGGCTCACCCAGGCTCTCGTCTGCAGAAAATCCAGAACCTTACTGCGTTTTTCTGCCTCAAGCTTAGGGTCTAAACTTACCACCAGACAGCCTAGCGGCTGATTCTGGATATATTCAATTCTGCCGGCCATGATGCTTAAATCCACCTGGAATTTAGCTGAGATCTCAGCAATGGTTGGGGCATAGGCATGTTCTGCCTTAAAGATGATCTTGTAGAGCTCCCCACCTTTGGCTCTGACCTCCTCAGACAGACCGAAATTTAAAGAGCGCTTGACCAGCGAGCAGGCCTCCGCACTCTTTGGCCGTGAAAAAATCTGATAGGCACTGTCTACCTCCACAACCCTGCCTGAGGCCATAATGGCAATACGGTCAAACAGGCTCTTGGCCACCTCCATCTGATGGGTTATGAACACGACCGTGAGAGGGTAAAGCGCCTTGATGTCACGCAATGACTGAATCACTTCCTGAGTATGCTCAGGATCTAAGGCAGAGGTTGCCTCATCGCAGAGCAGAATCTTAGGACGATTAGCCAGCGCCCGTGCTATGGCTACCCGCTGCTTCTGTCCTCCTGACAGTTCCTGAGGATATTGCTTAAGCTGCTTTGACAGTCCCACCAGCTCTAAGAGTTCATGCACTCTTGAGTCAAGCATAGCCTGGGGGGTACTAGAAGCTTTGAGCGCCAGAGCTACATTATCAAACACACTGGCATTTTTAATCAGATTGAAATGCTGAAAAATCATACCGATATTCTGTCTAAGCAGGGATAATTCCCTGCCCTGCAGGTTGGTAATCTCCCGTCCGGCAAGATAAATTTTGCCGGATGTCGGACGCTGCAGCAGATTGATGGTGCGCACGAGAGTAGACTTGCCAGCCCCGGAGGGGCCGACAATACCGAAAAACTCTCCTTCCTCTATCTCTAAGGACACCTGATCAACTGCTTTAAAGAGTGCGTGCGGCTGTGCAAAAGCTACGCTGACATTCTCAAGACGGATCATTGCTGTTCCTTGACACTCTGCCACCAGGCAGGACGGGTGAAGGCATCATAATAGTGATTAGCCTCAAGCGCCTGCACAAACTGCTTGCTCTTGACTATGTCATACAGCACCTTGCCTAAGGTGTCCTGATCTGCCGTACGTACGGTTACCACATTTTTAATCTGCTCTTTAACCTGCTCAACACCTAAGGCCTTGGCATAGTCAAGCTTGGCTGCTATGGCATAATTACCCGGCACAAAGCCTAAGGCCAGACTGTCCAGCGAACGGGAGATCTGCGCGGCCTCAAGCGGCACAAACTCAAGCTGTTTAGGATTTGCGTCAATATCTCCAAGCGAAGCTTTCTGCTCATCCTTGTCCGCCTTTAAGGTGATATAGCCGAGATCTCTTGCTATGCGCAGCGCCCGCGCCAGATTAACCGCATCCATAGGGATGCCCACCTTGGCGCCCTGCGGAACCTCATCAAAGTTCTTATAGATCTCAGAAAATACGCCCAGTCCCAGGGTAGGCACATTGATGATACCGGTGAGTTTAAAGCCCTGATTTTTTACGATTGAATCAAGATAGCTCTGATGCTGCATCAGATTGGCATCGATATCGCCCCCGTCTAAGGCTGCATCCGGCTGAACATAGTCCGTAAACTCGACATATTCAACTTTATAGCCCTGTTTATTAAGCTCCGTCTCAAAAAAATCTGCCACCATCTTGGAGTAAGGTCCCGGGCAGAAACCAAACCTTAGCACTTTCTGCTCTGCACCATCTGCAGCAGCCTGAGCGCTCAAAGGTAAAAACACCGCAGAAAACACCAGTGACAGTACACCTGCTTTAAAATTAGACCACATAAGCTAGTTCCTCAAAAAATAACAAAATAACAGTAAGATATATTTAAAAAATCCACAGGCTACAGCTACAGCAAGGCTGCAGTGTAAAGCAGAAGAATTAAATACGCTGCGGCGGATAAACCCGCCCAAAGAGAGTTAAGCCAAAACTGGCATTCGCATTGAGAGACTACACATGAAGGCACGCAAGAAGATACGTGACCTCTGGGAAGAAGTAGAAGATTTGACCTCAGTCAGTAAGATTGGATAATTTAAAAGGCTCATAACAACCTCTGAGAACAGTGGTGGGATCTCACAATATCCCAATATAATCTCAAGAACCTAGTTTTCTACCAAGGCTCAGGATCATAATTTCAGATTTACTAGAGCCTGTCAACACGTCAGCAGCAAAAGCCCCAAAATAGGGCAGTATTTTTAAGTAATTTAAAACTAACCTACAGATATACAAAAATCTTTTGTTTAAGTTTGGGCTGCGTCAGTAAGCCTGAAGCTAAAAAAGAGAGTTCCCCTCAAGGAACTCTCTGTACTGCATTAGGCTCTGCTGCCAGCCTGCAGCTTAACGATACTGAATATTACTCATCTTGGCGAGCTTACCTAAATTGTGCCAGGTCTTAATGAAGCGTCTGGTGCCGGTACGACCACGTGTAGTAATGGAGCTGGTAATTGCCAGATCCTTACTGTAGGTCACCCCGTCCAGAATCTCACCGTCAGTCACACCGGTGGCAGCAAAATAGCATTCGTCGGTTGAAACCAGATCATCCACAGTGCGGATCTGATCTAAATCGATGCCCGCATCGATAATGCGTTTCTTCTCCTCTTCTGACTGAGGGGCAAGCCTGGTTAGAATCTGAGCTCCGGAGCCCTTGATGGCACAGGCAGATACTACAGCCTCCGGAGTGCCGCCGATGCCCATCACCAGGTCCATATCATAGAATGGATCTATAACCATCAGGGAACCGGCAATATCACCCTCTGAATGCATTAAAGCACGGGCTCCGCAGGTTCTGATATCGGTGATCAGCTGTTCATGGCGTGGCTTATCGAGCACAAAGACTCTCAGCTCACCCACATTCTTGCCTAAAGCCTTGGCCACATTCCTCAGATTGTCCTTCACCGGAGCATCTAAATCGATAACATTGGCAGCATCCTTGCTTACCACAATTTTCTGACAGTAATAGCTAGGTCCCGGGCAGAACATATGTCCCTTGAGAGCCAGACCTGCCGCAGCTAAAGCATTGTGCTTGCCTCTTGAAACTACCGAAGTACCATCTACAGGATCTACCGCGACATCAAGCTCCGGACCATCACCAAAGCCCACCTGCTCTCCGATATACAGCATCGGAGCATGATCTTTTTCGCCTTCGCCGACAACTACCGTTCCTTTAATATGAAGGCCCTGAAAAGCGGTGCGCATGGCTTCTACAGCAGCTGCATCAACAGCTTCATTATCGCCTAAGCCATAAAAACGATGGGAAGTTAAGGCCGCAGCTTCGGTAACTCTTACTAGATCTAATGCCAAATTTCTGTCTGTTAAGTGTGACTGCATATCATCTGTCCTTTCTAGAATATCCAAACATTTGTGATTGTTGTGTAAAATGCCATTTTCGCTGGCGACACTGTCCTAATTCTAGCATGAGTGCCCAACTCAGAAATTCGAGCTTTATACAGTTTTAGCTATTTACTTGCACCTGAACAAGCACAAAAAACCCGAACCTGCCTTTAAGCAGATTCGGGTTTCAAAAAAAGCCTGAGCTTTTTAATTATTCAATGATGTCACCAACGACACCGGCGCCAACAGTGTGGCCGCCTTCACGAATAGCGAAGCGCTCGCCCTTAGCCATAGCTACCGGGTGAATCAGAGTTACGGTCATGTCGGTGTTATCACCCGGCATTACCATCT
>JAILLS010000062.1 GCA_024693025.1 Succinivibrio sp.
CCGCAAAGCCAAAGTGCTGGTGGTTAATCCAACCCATTATGCAGTGGCTATCGACTATGATCCAGAAACTACCCCTCTTCCTACCATATTGGCCAAAGGTGAAGGTGACTTGGCACGCCGTATGATTGAGGTTGCCAAAGAAGAAGGCATTCCGGTCATGCATCAGCCTCCTTTAGCTCGTGCTCTTTTTGCTGAAGGCAATGAGGATGAGGTGATCCCTGAAGATCTGCTTGTAGCAGTGGCTCAGGTACTGCGCTATATCGATACGCTGAGGAACTAAGCCATGGCAGGCTATCCTCTGGCTCGCCTGGTCACGCTCAGACAGCATCGTTTTGATGAAGCTCAGCGCAATTGTGCTACTGCCGAGCAGAAGGTACAGCAGGGGCAGACAGCCATAGTTAACAAGAAGAAAGAAATAGATGAATATATAATCTGGCGTGAAGCTGAAATTAATCGCCGCTATGACGCGATTATGAACAAGGAGCTGACTTCAGAAGGCTTTGAAAAATTTAAAAAAGGTCTTGCTGATCTGCAGATGCAGGAAGTTAAACTCAATGAGCAGCTCTATGAACTAAAAGAGCAGTTAAAACAGCTTGAAGAGGCACTGGTACAGGCAAAAGAGGAGCTCAAACAGGCAGGAGCCGCTTTAAACAAGCTTGAGGAACACCGCAAAATTTGGACTGCTCAGGCCCGCATTGAAGCTGAGCGCAAGGAAGAAAAAGAGCTTGAGGATTTCAAAAGCCGCAAACTCTATTGAAAACTTTTTAAAGCCAAGCCTGCATTATTATTGTGCAGCTTGAATATGTTTGTGTATATATCTTAACGAAGAAGAGGAGACCGCTTCTGAACTCTGTTTAGGAATATAGCGGATAATACAGAATGAATAAAATGACCAAAACACTGCTCGGTGCAGCAATCTGTGCAATCTTAGCCACCTCAGGCTGTTCCTCAAACAGGGTGGAAAATTTTGATAAGGTAAATGATCAGTATACTGCAGCTATAAGCTGGATGCAGAATTCAACAGAGTATCGCGCCCTTTGCTATCAGGCATTTAACGCCGCTTATGCTCACCTCAAACAGGTTGCCAGCATCAAACGTAAGAAAAATGCCAAACCACTTGCTGTCGTGATGGATCTTGATGAAACAGTGTTATCTAACACCCGTGCTTTTGTGGCCATGGTTAGAAATTCAAAGAGCTTCAACGATTATAGTGCCGCCTTACAGGAATGGCAAAGTAAAGGAAAACCGGAAATTATTCCTGGAGCTCAGCAGTTTATAAAACAGGTTAATAATTTAGGAATTAAATTATTCTTTGTGACCAACAGAACCTGTGACAGCATAGGCAATACCGAATCGATTCTGCAGATCGAAGGCATCAGTTATGACAATCCGATATTCTGTCGTGCAACTGTCTTAGATAAATCGCCGCGCTTTGTCACCATCACCGATGCTTATGATGTAGCGGCCTATATCGGAGATCAGGTCACAGACTTCCCAACTTTAACCAATGATATGGGCAGCGCAACCAACCTGGATAGAGGATCCCCTGCCGCCAGCCAAATGGGAATCAATTACTTCATTCTGCCAAATCCTGTCTACGGAGCCTGGCTCAAGAAAGTACATCCTGATTACTTCTCTTTAAGTCCTGATGGTGCACAAAAAGCCATGCGCAATTCGATTAAACCTTAATTCAGCCATTCTCCTCCCCAAGTCTTGGGGAGGTTTCAGCACCGCAAGGTGTGGCAGGCTAGTCTGCAGTTCCGTTCTGCTGCTTGAGGCGCAGAGATTTTAAGGTCTTTAAACAGACTGAGCAGATAATAAAACAAATCCCGATATAGAAGGAGTAATTCAGCTCCGCAGCCTCATCGAAGATCAGCATGGCCATGATAATTGAATACACTGGCTCAAGATTATAGGTGAGCATCACTGTAAATGCGGAAAGACGCTGCAAAACCTGCAGTTGTAGAATATAGAGCCCTGCTGTACATACCGTGCCTGCCATAAAGAGGTATAAGGCATCAAACGGATCAAAGTGCAGATTCCAGTCCCCCGCCAGCAGATAATAGGCAGGTAAAAGCAGCAGCATAAAGCTGACTCCGCCTACGCACTGCCAAGCCATCAAAGTAAAATTGTCATATAAGGATGCGATTTTTCGATTGAGAATTGAATAAACACCCGCAACCAAAGAACAGACAATGCCTACGCTGATGCCTAGACGATAGCGGGAATCAAAGCCAAAGATAAACAATACACCACAGATGGCAAGAAGACTGAAGCCCACATCCGTCAGCGAAAAGCGGCTATGGAAGATGGCAGGTTCAATAAAGGCTACGAAAAATCCGATGGTGGAGACCGTAACCACTCCGATAGAAACATTGGACAATTTAATCGCCACATAAAACAGCATCAGATGACTGCTCAGCAGTGCTCCCATCAGCAGACCGCGAATGATCCCTCTAGGTCCAATCGGCTTTAGCTTGCCGATTAATACTAAATAACCAAACAGGAATGCCCCACCGATGATCAGACGAAACAGCACGATCCAAAAGGCATCTAAACTGATTAGACGGCCAAAAAGCCCCGTAAACCCGGCAATTAAAACCGAGAGATGTAACTTTAAAAACACCGTCAACATAATCAGGAACCTTCAGAACTGAAGCGAAGCTACAACTTTCTTCTAGCTGAGATCATTACTGCTGTAAATACATCAGTCACAAATCAGCTATAATCTAACTATCAGAAAATTTAGGGAAGATTAGGAAAACTTTGAAGTGGCGGATGGAGTGAGATTCGAACTCACGGAAGTCGGAAGACTTCGACGGTTTTCAAGACCGTTGCATTCAACCGCTCTGCCATCCATCCGCTGATTGGTATGCATTATATATGACTTTGAATTTTAATGGAAGAGAAATTTTAACAGATCCTGAGGGATTTTTAGTTAATCGTTCTGATTGGTCTCAGGACCTCATGTACTACCTAGCTGAACAGGATGGCTTGACTCTTGATGAACGGCATCTGCTTATCATCAACAAAGTTAGGGAATATTATGAAACCTATGCAACGACCCCCGCAATCCGAGTGCTGATTCAGTTTTTAAAAGTCTCAGGTCATCCTGAATTAGCTTCCTCACTGGTCTTAGCCAGACTTTTCCCCAACGGGGCCGCTAAAAGTGCCGCCAAATATGCCGGGCTGCCAAAACCTGTTAAATGTGTTTAACAACTAGCGTGTCGGTTTGTAGATAGGTCTTTTCTCAGCAACATACTGTCTTAATACCTTACGGCCTAACTCAGCTTCAAGTCCGCCGCATACCTTGATCTTACGGCGGGCAAATTCCTCAAACCAATGAGGCTTGAAGCCTTCGTCAAATCCAGTGATCTCTTCTACCTGCGAGGATGGCACACTAAAGAAAACCTGTTTAATCCCAGACCACATAATGCCGCCCAGGCACATTATGCAGGGTTCAGCATTGATATACAGGGAAAGCTCAAATGGTGCTAAATCAAAACTCTTATAATGCAGACAGGCAGCCCTGATCGCATTCATCTCAGCATGATTCAAAGCACATTGCTCTTCTACCACACTATTAGATGTAGCCAATATGAACTTATGCTGCTGATAAACAGCCGCACAAAACGGCCCCTTGCCAGCCTTAATACCATCAAGAGTCTGCTCATGAACCTGCCTGAGCAACACTCTGGCTTGTTCAATCTCCTGTTCGCTGATTTCAAAATTAGCCTGATATTCTTTAATACTACTCATTTCATTCTTCTATCGGTACACAACCAAAGGCTCTGATTAAATTGTTCTGCATCTCACTTGCAGTGCCAGATAACGTAGGTCCAGATGCACTCTTCACTGCTCCCAGACAGGACAATTCCTTTAATGCCTCACTAATACTATCCATAGGCAGGTCATAACGACGATCTGCAGTTAGAGACAACTGATAGTCAAAGAAATGAGCCTCGAGATCCTCTAGAACCTTATCACTCAATCTATAAAGCAGATCTCGCTCGGCACTAACCTCAGAGCGATTCTCACCTCCTCCTGCAAGGTTTACTCTGCTCATATAAAGTCTGTCTGCAGCACGTACATTATCAACACAATTTGTAGCCAGCACCTCTATAGCATTTGATCTGCGCCAGCGACACAGCATCTTAAGATCTAACACAAAGCTATCTTTGTCTGGATTGAACTGTAGAACTTTACTCTTAAGCAAATCCTTATGTAAGACAGTCAAACCAACTGCCTTGCTTTCAAAATCCTCAGGCGCCAGACCATTCTCCTTTTGCTCTCGATACAAATGATTGATATCAACCATAGCAATTACCGCCTTACGATGGAGCATGGTTGCTTTATCGAAGCTATAAATCAAATGCAGGAAGCAAGTATATTTCTGACCGTCTTCACTTCCTGGTACAGCCCAGTCTGTCTTAAACGAATAACCAGTACAAATATCGCCGTTCTCGCGAGTCATCACGGTACAGCCATTGCCAAACTCTAAAATAACACTATAACGCTCTACCACATCACGTAAATTCTTGAAGCGCTCGGTGCTGCAGCGCAAAATGAAATTCTGTCCACTTCTGAGCATCTCATGTACACGATCCTCACTAGTTTCATAGCAATCATCTACAACGATGTCAGAGTTAATCTGATATTCAGCATTCAGTGCATTAACTTTTTCGGTGAACTTAAGGACAATCTCTTCATCCCTCATATAGGACAAAAGATTATCTAGAACATTAGTGTCATATTCTTGAGGAATAGACACATATGACTCACGATTAAAATACCTTAAGCGAGCATCCAGGTGTTCAGGGCTCTCACAAGCACAGCACATGACAGCTACTAAGGCTTCCTGATAACGTTCAGGCGGAAGCACCGCTTTTAATGCCGCACCAGCACAAGAATCTTCAAAAACCTTCTGCAGCACATAAACGTGACCATAGGCTTTGACTGAATCTGAAGACTCAGCCATTGTTACTGGCATCTCTGAACTTGCCTCAGTTTCCTCTGCTACAGCTGGCTCTTCGGCCATAACTTCGGCTGCAGGCTCAGCTTCTGCTTCTTCCTGCACTGCCTCTGCTGCTGGCTCTTCGACCATAACTTCGGCTGCAGGCTCAGCCACTGCTTCTTCCTGCACTGCCTCTGCTGCTGGCTCTTCGACCATAACTTCAGCTTCTGCTGCAGGTTCGGCTACAGCTTCTTCCTGCACTGCCTCTGCTGCTGGCTCTTCGACCATAACTTCGGCTGCAGGCTCAGCCACTGCTTCTTCCTGCACTGCCTCTGCTGCTGGCTCTTCGACCATAACTTCGGCTGCAGGCTCGGCTACAGCTTCTT